>JAIOSR010000176.1 GCA_021107495.1 Desulfobacterales bacterium
CCATGGAAACCGCCGTTACCTTTCCCTTGACGGCCTCTTTCAGACTTACCGCGGCCTCGATGGCATGACGATCATCCGGATTGATGATACTCTCCACGCCTTCTCTGACAAGACTTCCTGTCTTCGGGTCCAATTTCACGTCCGTGGTATCGGGGACCTGCTTAACTAAGACTATAATATTCATTGAATACACTCCATTGTAAGTTCTCAATAAGTACGGAGATTCACCCTCCGTCCCTTTATATAATTTTACTTTCTTTCAATCGCCCCAGGTCTTCTTCCGAGTACCCCAAGTTCCCATATATCTCCCGGTTATGCTCCCCGAACCGCGGCGGAAAGGAAAGCTTGCGACCAAGCCCTTCAAGATACGGTGTCATGTTGGGCGGCGGAGGCAGGGTGATTTCGGTGTTTGTCTTCGAATCCCGTGCATATAGCAGCCTTCGCTCAACAAGAGGATCAGCGATTACCTCTGGGATGGTCTTTATCTTGCTTATGGGAAGCGTTAGGGAGTTAAACAGTTCAATCAACTCCTCGGAAGTATAATTCTGAGTGATTTCATTGATGGCCCGGTTCAGATTGTCCACATCCTTTATGCGCCCCGCATTTTTCTCATACTCGGGTTTATCAAGAGATTTGAACATGTCCTGGGATACCATGGTCTTCCATTGCCGGTCATTACCCACGGCGGTATATACAAATCCGTTGCTCGTTTTATAAACGGAAACCGGGCAGAAAAACTCGTGGGTATTTCCCCTTCGGGTGACTTCCTTGTTTAAGAGGGTGGAAAGCGTGATAGGGACCGTCATCCACGACACCGAGGACTCAAACATGGACATATTAATGCAGGAACCCTCTCCTGTGGCCTCACGTTTGTAAAGGGCCTTCATCAAAAGCCCGTAGGAATGCTCGCTGGTGCCCATATCGGGAAGAGGAATACCCACTACCTGGGGGTCCCCGTCGGCCTCTCCTGTCATCTCCATCATGCCGGACCTTGCCTGTAGTATGGGATCATAGGCCGCTTCATTGCTGTCCGGACCAAAACCGGTGACCCCAAGCCATATGATATCCGGTTTCAGGGCCTTGAGTTTCTCATAGGAAATCCCTAATTTTTCGTAATTCCGCGGAAGCTGGTTGGTTGAAAAGATATCCACATTCAATTCCTTTATGAGAGCATGAAATATTTTTTGTCCTTCGGGATCGCCGAGATTCAGGGTGAGGGCCTTTTTTCCTGAATTGATACACAGATAATAGGCGTTCATCCTCTCTTCTTTCAGGACATTTTCGCCTATCATGCGATTTGGATCACCGTAGACAGGATGCTCCAACCTGATGACCTGCATGCCGTCGTGTGCCAATCTGTAAGTCAAGTAGGGTAAAACGGTTGCCTGTTCAAGGGACAATACGGTGATTTTTTTCAAGAAATCCATTAAGTTCCTCCTTTCTGGCGGGAAGCCGCATAAGGGTAGTAAGGTGTGGTCCGGAGATGGCTGAATCGTAGCTACAAAATAACTATATTTATAGCCCTGTGTACTGTATACAATTAAGCCTGTCAAGAGGTTTTTCTGTGTCTTTTGCGCCTTTTCTTCTGGTAAATCTCAACGGCCCTGTTGTGTTCTGATAGGGTTTTTGAGAAATAGTGACTCCCATCGTTCTTTGATACAAAATAGAGGTAATTCGACTTGGCCGGATAGAGAACGGCCTTGATCGCCTCCTGTCCGGGATTTGCTATGGGTCCGGGAGGAAGGCCCCTGATAACATACGTATTGTATGGTGTCTGTTGAACCAGGTGCCTGCGTTGCAAGTTCCCGTCAAAGTCCTTGAGCCCATATATCACGGTGGGATCACTTTCAAGGCGCATCCTTTTATTCAAGCGATTTAAAAAAACGCTTGCAATAATGGGCCTTTCTTTGCCCAGGCCGGTCTCCTTTTCCACTATGGATGCGAGAGTAACCGCCTTTTCCATGGTCATGCCTGAACGTTTTGCAATTTCCCGGAAAGGGGCATAAACCTCCTTAAAGCGCCTTACCATAACATCTATGACCGACATGGAGGACAGGCCCCGTCCAAAATGGTAAGTGTCCGGATAAAGGTAGCCCTCCAGACCCGGACCGGATATGCCGTAATGTCCTGCAATATCCGGATCATCCGCAAGCGCCAGGAATTCATCCTTATTAACAAGGCCCTTTTCCCCCAACAGATCTCCGATCTGCTTTATGGTAAACCCTTCCGGGATGGTCACCGGGTGGGTGATAATCACCCCTCTTGCTATGATACTCAGAATTTTTAATGGCGTCATGCCGGCATTCAAGCGATACTCCCCTGCCTTTATGTTTCTGCTGTATCCCATGACCCTTGCCCAGAGCAGGAATAAGCCCTTGCCGGTAATAATCTCCCTGCTGTGAAGTTCGCCCGCCACCTCTTTAAGGTTTGAGCCCTCCCGTACGAAAAATATCTGGTCAGCCCCTCCCTCCTTGGCCGGGCTCATAAGATAGAAGCCAAAGCCCACCGCTAAAGACATCACGGCCAGGAAGCAAATACCAATGGCAAAAAGGACAATTCTTTTACGGGATAAACCAGCTAACATTTCTCTACCAGGCCTTTTATAAAATTTCTTTTATTCAATCCCGTCCCCAAAGAGTCCAGATAGTGCCCTTAAGATGACGGAACCTTTGACCTCTTTTATTTATGTTAAATTTCTGAATAGATCAAGATTGATGACTTCTTAAAAGGTCTCGCTTGGCTGTCATTCCGGACATTCCGATTTTTTGCGAGTCCTTCAAGTTAAAGATTAGGAATCCATTTACCTTTGCCGGCAGGTTGATTTTCGGTTCAAGTCCATAAATCATTAACGTTGCCATTTACAAAGACCTTTAAAGTCATCACTATTTGTTGAGCATACTCAAGCCCCTAGAAGAATGCGAATGTCAACAATGTATCATGATACAACTTTGTCTCAAATTGCAACTTGAGACATTTTAGGCCATATATCAAGGGATCTTCTTCCGTCATAATTCTCTGACCTGACTGCCTTGTTTTCAATATAATTATTTGAAATAAATATGTATTTTGCATTTTTTCTTTTGACGTTTCATTAACCGCACTTATAAAACACATTTCTTTCAAACGATCCGCATTATAATACTTTGCATTTTTCGGTAGCAATTGATATAGTTTACGCGTTTTGTTATCATCTGTGTATTAAAGAGATAAAGTGTCTCACTTGTGTCTCAAGTTAAGTGTTGGATGACAGTTCGCATCAAGAATAACCATTATTGCTAACTATCTAATATTTTTAACATTTCGTCCTTAATAGCCTGTTTTGTTTATATTGGCACATATCTTGCTGAATTACTAAGTTTAAACATTTATTTATTCCGAAAAAACAAATCACTAAAAGTATGGCATTCACGCTCAAAGGGAGACGCACGGTCTGCCGGATAGGATGATGGATCTTGCGGAAAACGTAAACCTAGATTTAAATTCGGGAGGAGAGAATAAAATGATGAGGAAATGTTTAAACACCCTATTTTTTGTATTGATAAGCGCCCTGCTCGTTAGTTGTGCAGCACAGCAGGTACAACCCCTTGCCCCTTTTAGCCCCCACAAATTCCAAACCGATCAATATCAACCCAAAACAGATAATTTCATCATCATTTTTGATGACTCCTCATCCATGTTGGAAAAATACAATGGACAGAGAAAACTCGATTATGCAAGAGAAATTGTAAGCCGTATGAACCGGACAATTCCGGAGCTCAAATTTGCAGGTGCACTTCGGACTTTCGGCCAGGGCGCATGCCTGCCGGGTAAAACTACGTCTAAAATCTATGGGCTCACAGCATATTCAGAGGCGGATCTGGAAAATGCATTGAATACCGTAAAATGCGCGGGTGGCAGGACTCCCATGGGAATAGCACTGGGTGCTGCAACCGGAGATCTTAAACCGGCACAGGGCAAAATTGCCGCCATTATGGTCGGTGACGGGAAAGATACGGACACTGCTCCCGTGCGGGCCGCCCTGAAGATGAAAAAGCAATTTGGTGACAGGCTCTGCATATACACGGTCTTAATCGGCAATGATCCCAAAGGCAGGGCCAACATGGAACAGATTGCCAAGGCCGGTCAGTGCGGATTTTCCGTAAACGCGGATCAGATCGCCTCAAGCGACGGAATGGCGGATTTTGTTGAAAAGGTCTTTCTGACCACGGCCCCCAAAAAGGTGGAGGCACCCCCGCCCGCACCCAAGCCCGCTCCGGCCAAACCCAAAGACAGCGACAATGACGGCGTCTTGGACGATGCGGATAGCTGCCCAACTACTCCTGCAGGGGCTCGCGTGGACAGGAATGGTTGCTGGATTCTCCCGACAGTCCTTTTTGATACGGACAAATGGAATATTGATGAATTTTATCATCTCGCTCTGCATGAGGTAGCGGCCATCATGAAAGATAATCCTGATGTGAAGATGCAGTTTCAGGGCAATGCGGACAGCAGGGGAGGAACTAAACACAACCAGATGCTTTCTGAGAACCGGGCCAGGGCGGTCATGGAATATCTCATGAAAAAAGGGATTGGTAAAGAACGCTTCTCTACAAGAGGTTACGCAGCCACCAATCCTATAGCCTCAAACTTGACAACCGAGGGTATGACCAAAAACCGAAGAACGGAATTGGTACCGTCACGGTATTAAGTCCGGAAAAACAAAATCCTGATGTATTTATGATGGGGACGGCAGAACTGTTGCCTGTCCCCATCACTTTTTCGGAGGATGTCCGAGCATCCTTATTCCTTTCGACAAAGGGATTCCTGTAACCTGATTCTTGACCAATTTTCCAAAGAAATGGAGGAAATCTCATGCAAGCAGCTACTGATCAACTGGGCATTTTTATAACCACCTATGGCCTGAAGATAATCGGAGCGATTATAATACTGATTGTCGGTCGCATTGCCGCTGGTATGGGTCGCGGAATCGTGAGAAGGATGCTGGAAAAAGCCCAATCAGATGCCGCAATAATTTCATTTGTTTGCAGCCTAACCTATATCCTGATTTTGACCTTTGCCGTCCTGGCCGCCCTTGCAAAATTCGGTATTCAGACCGCATCTTTTGTAGCAATACTGGGTGCTGCCGGCTTTGCCATCGGTTTTGCCCTGCAGGGGTCCTTGGCGAATTTTGCCGCCGGCGTACTGATTCTTATCCTGAGGCCTTTCCGGACAGGTGATTACATAGAGGCTGCAGGGGTGGACGGAACGGTTAAGGAAATCCAGTTATTCACCACCATACTCTCCACACCGGACAATATCAAAATCATGGTCCCGAACGGAAAAATACTTGGAGATGTTATCAGAAATATTTCTGGCTATGATACGAGAAGGGTGGACCTTGTAATAGGTATCGGCTACAGTTCTTCCATTCAGAAGGCATATGAGGTAATACGCAAGGTTATAAGCGAAGATAAAAGGGTGCTTACAGACCCACCCCCCCAGATCGCCGTTTCAGAATTAGCCGATTCCAGCGTAAATCTTGTTGTCCGTCCCTGGGTGAACAAGGATGATTACTGGAATGTCAAATTTGATCTGACACGCAATATCAAGGAAGCTCTTGATGAAAACGGCATTGAAATACCTTTCCCGCAACATGCAGTACACATGGTACCATCGGAGTAGTAAA
>JAIOSR010000279.1 GCA_021107495.1 Desulfobacterales bacterium
CGCCTCAATCAACTAGATCTCCCACACAGGACGGATAAGTATCTTTGCCCTGGACGAGAACGACGACTCCTCCACTGCATACAGCCCGTACTTCACCATCCAGGACAGCACCGCACCTCCGCCGCCATGGCGTATGCCTGAAAGAATTACCACGGCTACCGACTCCCCAAGCCCTTACATTTCTGAGGATAATAACCACTCTGCCATCGCGGTTGATAACGACGGCAATGTCCACCTGGTCTATGTTTTTATTGAAGATGATATCAGCGAAACAGTGTCAGGAGGAAATGGTGAAAGGTACATTACCAAGAGAATCTATTATATGAAAAAGACCGGCATGACATGGTCTATTCCTGAAGAGCTATACAGTATAACAACAACAACCGATGCTGCTCTGATAGGTTCGCGCTGGTTTTCGGATTTTCATATTGCTGTTGATTCAAATAATTATCCCCATTTTACCTGGGTCTACGGAGGGCCTCAAACTGCCTTTCCGGATTGCACTGGGAAAAATGAGCATGAAATATATTACATGTTTTTCAATGGCACTTCCTGGGAAAATCCAATAAATGTCTCTGACAATTCGACAAACTCAAGTTTTTGTTCCATTGCTGTTGACTCACAAAACAATGTTCATTTTGTTTGGAGGGATGGCCAGACATACCTGAGCACAGGTTGCGATTCTACGGGAACGAGCGCACTGTATCACAGACAAAAATATGCTGACGGTTCATGGTCTTCAGTTTCACCTGTTATAAGTGTTGATTATTATGGAAGTTACCCTGCCATTTCAAGGGGCCAGGGCGGTGAAGTACATTTGGCATATTCTGTTCAGGCTGCCCTTGAATATGTTTTCTGGAATGGGTCGGTGTGGTCGACCCCGGTGTTGTTATCCTCAGAGGGTGATAATTATTATGATAAAGACATTTGTGTTGATGGCGACAATACCATTCATATTGTTTACAATGAGTGGAATAATTCCGAGTTTGAGCATCAAATTAAATATATCGTTTTTGATGGCTCAGAATGGTCTGTCCCTGTAAAGCTTTCTGATGCTGATAACGGGTATTCAAAGATTCCGTCAATAGCCGTGAGTTCCGACAATTCACCCCAGACTGTCTGGTATCAAGACACGCCTTCTTATTCAAAGTTATTCTATACACAAAAGGTATCATCAAATTGGACAAGTCTTGTCCAGATAAGCACAACAGGTACTTACCCCCAGGAAACCTCATTTAATACCTTGTCTGCCGCCATTTCAAAGGATGATATTCTGCATGTTGTGTGGCAGTCCTATTACGATGGCGGGAATGAAGTTTACTATAACTATGCTGATATAAATGATGACCAGACCGATCCTGAAGTGGCGATTATTGCTCCTGTCGCAGGTGAAACACTGAATGCCGACACGACCTATCCAATCATCTGGTCCGCTGTCGATAACACCGGTGTTGCCGATATCGAGATCGAATACAGCATCGATGAGGGATCAACTTTTGAAACCATCGTTCTTTCCGCTGAAAACACGGGTAGTTATCTCTGGAGAGTACCTGAAATCTCCTCCGATTCTGTTCAGATCTACATAACCGCTACAGACTTTGCAGGGAATCAATTCACAGGTGTGAGCGATCAATTTGCTGTGAGCCTTGCAGACTCTGATATCCAGGCCGATTTCACCTCAGGCATCACAAATGGTCCCGCACCGCTCTCTGTTTCCTTTACCGATCAATCGACAGGAAACATCACATCGTGGCTATGGATTTTCGGTGATGGCGCAACCAGTACAGAACAGGAACCAGTTCATGAATATAATACTCCCGGAAACTACACAGTGAGTCTTACCGTATCCGGACCTGATGTATCGGATACGGAAACCAAGGCAGACTTTATCGCAGTCGATTTTCCTGCACCCGTGGCGGCATTTTCAGCATCTATCACAAGCGGACCAGTTCCACTAAATGTTGGCTTTACTGACGAATCTACTGGAAATATCACTTCCTGGTCATGGGACTTTGGTGATGGCGCAAGCAGCACTTTTCAAAACCCGGTTAACAATTACACTGTCCCGGGTCTGTACACCGTGACGCTGACAATCACCGGTCCGGGAGGATTTGATACCGCCACCGTGACGGACTACATCCTTGTTCAGGCTGATGCCGATGGGGACAGCCTTTCCGATCAATTCGAAAATGCAAGTTGTACGGATGTTAACGATGCCGACACCGATAACGATGGCATTGTTGACGGAGACGAATATTACACGTTCGGCACCAATCCATGCGAAGCTGACACCGATGGTGATGGTATACAGGATGGCACGGAACTGGGAGTCACCTCGAATGATATTGGCCCCGGCACGGATACAGATGTATTCCAACCGGACATTGATCCGTCCACGACAACCGATCCCTTGCTCGCCGATTCAGATGGTGACGGCGTGACGGATGGCCAGGAAGATACGAACCATAACGGTCTGGTCGACGGCGTGGAAAGTGATCCAAATGATCCTTTGTCCAATCATAAGGGGGACATTGATGGTGATGGTGATGTGGATCAGGATGATGTCTCTCTGGCCTTGCAGGTTTTGTCAGGAAAGAATCCTTCCGGAATCCGGTCCAATTATGCTACTTCCGGTGCTGATGTAAATGGCGATGGGAGGATCGGGATGGAGGAGGTTATTTATATCAAGGAGAAGATTTCCAGTGTCAGGTAATGTCTTTTTAAGACTAAGATAACTATCCGTTTTTAATGGTAGTTTGTTGCAGGAAGAATAAGGCGGACTCCAAATTGGTCCGCCTTTCTTGTCTTTGTGGAAGAAGAGAAAACAAATCAAGTAGTTAAATTTATTACGGAGGTTAGAGAGACAAGAGTTCCCAGGGTTTTGTCCTTGATTAATTATGAGTAGATGTTATGAAACAGTATGAATCCGATTTTTGAACGATACCGGGATATCATCCCTGACTTTTCCCTTTTCCAGGAAAGTCTTCATAACCCCTTTCCCACGCACCTCAGGGTTAATCGAATAAAAACAGAACCGGTTTTGGTTGTGGAGTCCCTAAAGGCTAAAGGGATTCACCTTAAAGGCGTGACTGAAAAGAATAATACCCTATATTTTGCTTCGTCATTGAATACCTGCGGAAATCTGCTGGAATATTTTCTGGGTCATATTCATCCCCAGGCCCTCACATCCTGCCTTGCCTCCATAGCCCTTGGGCCGGAACCAGGCTCTTACGTTCTTGACATGTGCGCTTCTCCCGGCGGAAAGACCGCACATTTAGCCGAATTGATGCACAACAAGGGCTTCATTGTTGCCAATGAACTCAATTCCCAAAGACAAATCCCTTTGGGGCACACCCTTGAAAGATTAGGGGTCATGAATGCGGTTATTACCGGGTATCAGGCCCAGGAGTTCCCCATGAAACACCGCTTCGACTATATCTTGGCCGATGTTCCATGTTCGGGAGAGGGAAGATTCAGACAGACAAAAGAAGATCTTACGTACCGGGAAACCGCTGCAAAGACCAAGCTTCCCGACCTGCAGAAAAAGATCATACTCAGGGGGTTTGATCTGCTGAAAGAGAGCGGCGAAATGCTCTATTCGACCTGTACGTACAACCCCGAAGAAAACGAATCAGTGGTCAGTTATTTATTGGATAACAGGGACGCAAAGCTGCTTCCCATTCAAGTGGGCTTGGATTACGATCCGGGACTGATCCAATGGGGAAATCAAAACTATGAAAAACAACTTGAAAGCACAGCCAGGTTCTATCCCCACAGAATCGATTCAGTGGGATTCTTCATGGCCCGAATTGGAAGAGGAAAGTGAACGGCGGCGTATTTTTTCATACTTGGAAGACCGTTTTGGAATCTCCGAAAAAGTGTTTGACAACTACCTGTTGTTCAAGCGAAAGGGTAGCTGGCAGCTCATAAACAATGGGGTTTTGCAGGCCGAGTCAGCGTCACAACTCAAGGTTTCAAAAGTGGGGTTGAGGGCCTTTCAAAAGATCGGCAAATTTGTAAAACCCACGACCCGTTTGATGCAGGTTTTCGGGACTGCCGCGACAAAGGCAAGGGTTGAGATAGATGATGAACAACTGACAAGACTTGTGGCCGGTGAAGAACTTTCCATGGATATGGATCTGGATACGGGTTATGTGATCCTTGTCCAGAGTAATAAACGGGTTCTGGGTCTTGGATTTTTAATCAATGGCAAGATTCGCTCTCAGATTCCCAAAAAAGAACTCAGGCAGGCGATGTTGGAATATTAAAATGGCTGATGGCGTAAGGCGCAAGGCTCAAGGGAGAGAAGTAGAAACAGTTCTGTAAATCTGAAAACAAGCCGGAGGATGTAATTATGTTGACTAAAAGTGAGTTAGGCAAATATTCGGATTTCCTGTTATGGGATTGAAAACCGCAACAAAGGAGAGTTTTAAGAAAAATGGGTAGAATCCTTGACAGAATGAAAGCGAGGAGTTAAAAATCATGTGTCAGTTCAAATGGTTCAGACGCCAGGGAACAGGAAAAAGCAGGTCGTACTTGGAACTTCCGGTATGCTGAAGCATGCTGTGAAGTTTCCGGCGGATACTGATCCGAGAACCACATGAACCGATAAACTCTTTTCATATTTGTTTCACTTAAAGCCACGAAGGCTCCCCCAGGTCAGAAGACCTAATAAAATACCTTAAACGTGATAATTAGAAAAGCCATGAAGGCTCTCCCCTGGTCTGAAGTCCAAGGGTAAGATGTTTAAAGGAGGAGAGCATGAGAATAGGTGAAAAGGGATTTCTTTGGAAATTCGCCCTTTTAGCTGCACTTGTGACCGGCATTTTGTTATCGACCGGACCGTTGGTTTTCGCCCGGGTAAAAGAGGTCCGCATTGCGGACAGTAAGGGAGACTGGGGCTATCCCAATCCGTACCGCCATTATCCCAGGGGTCCGGGCTATATACGTATGAGTTGGGTTTTTGACACCCTTATCTGGAAAGATGATAAAGGTTACATCCCGGCCTTAGCCGGCAAATGGACCTATGATCCCAAGGCCCTGAGCTTTACCTTTGAACTCCGGAAAGGGGTAAAATGGCATGACGGCAGGCCGTTCAGCTCGGAGGATGTTGTCTTCACAATTGATTACTTCAAAAAACATCCTTATACCTGGGTCCCCATGGGCAGCGTGGCTGGAGCAGAGGCAAGGGGAAAAGAAAAGGTAGTAATAAAGTTGAACAAACCTTACGCCCCCTTTCTGGCCGATATAGGGGGTGTTCTGCCAATTCTCCCCAAGCATATCTGGCAGAACGTAATCGACCCGAGGAAATATAATGATCCAAAGGCATTTATCGGTTGCGGCCCTTATAAGTTCATGGATTTTAATAAGGCCAAGGGGACCTATCTTTATGAGGCCTTTGAAGAATATTATCAGGGTCGGCCAAGGGCGGATCGCCTGATCTACATCAAGGCGCGCAATCCTATTATGACCCTCTCAAGCGGCAAGGCCGATCTGGCCAATATCAAACCCGACATGGCAAAGACTCTCAGAAAAAAGGGAATGGTAATACTGGAAAACGCCAGGGGGTGGAACAAAAAACTGATGATCAATCACAAAAAGTCACCCTTTCATGACAGGCGATTCCGCAAGGCCCTGGCCCACGCAATAAACCGGCAGGAGATAATTGAAAAGGCCCACCGTGGCTTCGGCTCACCGGCCTCATTTGGCCTGCTGTCACCGGATCATGAGTTCTATAACCCGAATACACCGATATACGATCCTGATCCGGCCGGGGCTCGCCGGATTTTGGAGTCCATGGGCTATGTCAAGGGAGCGGATGGCTTCTATACAAGGGACGGCCTGGCGCTGAAAACAGAGGTCTTGGCTTCAAATATAACCGTTGCCGGTGAATCCGTTGCCGACCGGGACGGTGAGGTGATAAAGCGCCAATTGGAGGGTGTGGGCATTCGTGTTGACCTGGTGAACATGGAACAGGCCACTGCGGATGGACGGATCAAAAAGTGGAATTTCGATGTGGCCATATCCGGGCATGGCGGCCTTTTAGGTGATGCAAGGATCCTCAATCAAATGATTTTGCCTAAGGTCACCGGCTCGGTTAATTCGACCAGGTTCGGGGCCAACGAGGAGCTTGTCAAGTTGCTCAAGGCCCAGATCGCGGAAATGGATATTTCCAAACGAAAGGCTATTGTTTTTAAGATCCAGGAGATCTATGCCGATGAAGTCCCGGCCATTTCGCTGTACTACCCCGCGTCCATGGCCGCCTACAACCCGAAGAAGGGCATCAGATGGTACTTTACAAAGGGCGGAATCTCTGTGGGCATACCGATTTCACAGAATAAAATGTCGTTGGTTAAGTAAATAACTTTAAAACAAACAAATAGCGGAAATCGAAAGAATGTTGAAATAGCCAAGTTTTTAGAGAACAAACCCTTGAATCCTTGGACCCTCTTCTCCAACTAAATTGGAGAAGAAAAAATATAATGCCTATTTATCCAAAGCACTCCATGAAAAGCCGGCTGGGCTCGGTCATCAGTTTGGGCATAGCCGCCCTGGCCATGATCTACTTGAGTTACTCGCTTCCCCGTCTCCTTCCGGGTGACTTTGTGACGGCCATGTATTCCAGTTCACAAGTAACTCTGAACGCCCAGCAGGAAGCCGAACACAGGGCCTATTATACTGAAGAACCGGGTTTCAGTCGCTATTTGCTCAGGCTTGTGAGACTCGACTGGGGATACTCCTATGCCTTTTTGACCCCCGTGTCCGAGCTTTTTTTGAGCGCATTGCCCTGTACCCTTCTCTTGTTGGGGACCGCTAATATTATCGCCATGTTTATCGGGTTTATAACCGGGGTTGAGGCGGCATGGCGAAGAGAAAGTCCGTTTGAGAAAGGTATGGTAGGGGGTATGACCGTTCTGGAGGGCATACCCGAAATCAGCACTGGCATAATCTTGCTGGTGGTGTTCGCGCTCAATTTACAGTGGTTCCCGGCGGCCGGTGCGGATACGGCATATGCCGAGGTATCCATCTGGGTCCGCCTTGCTACTATAGGTCACCATCTGGTCTTGCCCCTTGCCACCCTGGTTCTGGCCTATTTCCCGGGTAATTTCCTGCTGACACGCAACAGCGTGATGATGGTCATAAAAGCTCCCTTTGTCACTACAGCGAGGGCCAAGGGGCTTCCACCCCGCCGGATCAGATATGCCCATGCCGCAAGAAACGCCCTTTTGCCCCTGGTGACACGTTTCGGGCTGCGCTTAGCCTTTATGATAACCGGGGCTTTGGTTGTGGAGAAAATTTTCTCTTATCCGGGTTTGGGCACGCTTTTGATTAACGCCATTCAGGCGCGGGATCTTCCTGTTATCCAGGCCGTGGTCCTGTTTTCTTCACTGATAGTCCTGACTATCATTTTGTGCCTGGAATTCGCTTATAGAATAATTGACCCCAGGATTGAACATGCACATTGATTTTCATCAGAGAGTCTTTCTGGATCCATGGTTTATTACGGGCTGTTGTCTTGCCTTACTATTTGGCATCGTTACCGTACTGGGCCCGACTTTAGTCCCGTTTGATCCCTGGGATATGTCGTTTTCGCCCATCTCACCGCCCTCGGCCACACATTTCCTGGGCATTAACGACGGAGGACAGGATATCTTCTCGGAACTCTTCTTCGCAATTCGAAACACGGTTACTTTCGGTTTGGCCTGTGGCCTGGTCGCATTGTTTGTCGGTGTAATCTTAGGCTTGATCGCAGGGTGGATGGGCGGCATTGTCGACATGATTCTTATGCGCGTGGCGGATATTTTACTTGCTATCCCTGCCATTATGGTACTTATTTTAGCCGCATCCCTTTTCCGACCTTCTCCCTGGATTTTGGCCCTGATTTTATCCGGCATGATGTGGCCGACCATCAGCAAGGCCATAAGGGCACAGACACTTACTCTTAAGGAGAGTCTCCACGTAAAGGCCGCCGCACAAATCGGGGCCTCTAACTGGTACATCATCCGCCGTCACCTCATGCCCGAAATGTTTCCCTTATACCTTATCGGTTTCGCCGCAAAGGCCAGGATGGCGATGTTTATGGAAGCATCCCTGGCCTTTTTAGGGCTTTTTGAACCCAGCAGGAAGTCTTTGGGCATGATGATTGCCTTTGCTTTGAAGTATTATTATATGGACATCTGGTGGAACTGGCTTCTGCCCCCGATTGTCTGCTTGTCTCTATTGATCATGGCCGTTACATTCCTGGCAATAAGCCTGGAAAAGGTGTTGGACCCACGTCTCAAGGAGGCTTTAGGTTAATAATTATGGATCATCTCCAAAAGAGTTGATCTAGATGAAGGGTTCAAGGGGTCAAGGGGTCAGGGGTTCGAGTGATCCTCCACGGAACAGGCGGATAAAAATGCTTAAAAAGTATAAAGAGTTAAACGTTTGGCAAAAATCGTATAAGCTTTGTGAGTACTGCAAACCCAAACGATGATATCTGGTGACTTGGGTTATGTGGGGAAAGAGTGGCTTCTGGAATTAAGAGAGAAGCTCGGGGATGTCGAGAGAATGCTGAAAGCGATGATCAAATCCCTCGAGAACAAACACTTGAATCCTTGAATCCTTGAATCCTGGACCCCTTGGATCCTTTCGCCCAACTAATTTGGAGAAGAACCACAATTATGAGTTTGGAAACAAAAAATCTAAATGTTGTCTATCGGGACGGTTCCCACAGCATTCAGGCCCTGGAAGATGTCAGCGTTTCACTCGTTTCCGGAAAATGTATTGCCCTGGTCGGGGAGTCCGGTTCAGGTAAAACAACTTTTGGAAATGCCTGCATGGGACTGCTGCCTTCAAATGTAGTAAGGGACGGAAAAATAATCCTCAAAGGCAATCGAATTGATCATTTTGATGAATCCAGCCTTAATGAACTTCGCTGGGAAAAAATCTCAATGGTCTTTCAGAACGGGGCTGCTAACATGAACCCTTTACACAGGATCGTGGATCAGGTCGCAGAGCCGTTAATTCATCACCGGTCCATGAAGCGGGCCGATGCGATCGCAGCGGCAAGTGAGGCCCTTGAGCAAATAGGGGTTGGAGAGGAATATCACACGCGGTATCC
>JAIOSR010000018.1 GCA_021107495.1 Desulfobacterales bacterium
ACCGGTCAGTTGCCCGGGAGGCTGTCCGAGAATGGCTTCGTCGCGAGACCGAGCGAAAATTTCGAGGGCAAGTCGAAGATCCCGGACTTTGAGCGGGGGCGTCAAGCCCAAAACGACCGGAGGCGTAGCAGTAGCCTACATCGAGGGCGTTTTGGGTTTGCCAACGCAGATCCTCGGTATTTACAGCCGGTCGTAGCAGAAGCCTATTCTCAGACAGCCTCCTAGTAATCCTTAGGTCTTTCCTTTACCTGAAACGGCGCATCAAATACCTCGGTCAGGGCCCGCACGGCCGCATCCAAATGCTGGCCTTCCACGACACAGGAAACGCTGGAAATGGATGTGCTGATGGCTAAGGAACTGATTCCAACCGAAGCAATACAGGAAAACATCATTCCATGTGTGCGAGGCTTTTCACGCAAGTGAGGCCCGAAGACAGTAATCACTGCCACGTCAGGTGTGTAAGTAACAACCTTGGCGTCAATAGTGCATTTTATCTCGTCTAACGCGCCTAAGGCACGATCCAGGTCCTTATGGTCAATGATCAGGGAAAAATTACCACAGTCATCAAGGTCGAAACTTTCCACTAACAGCTCTATGTTAATACCGTTTTCTCCCAATGCTTTCAATACGGTGCCTGCAACACTGACATGATCCGGCACTGACATGATTTTTATCAGTGCCCGGCCGTCGCTCTGCATGATTCCGCCAATCTTGATCTTCTCCATGGATCATGCTCCTGGCGTTTCGGATTAATCCCAAGTCCTTTTGTCTTCAATCTTTTTGTGGAGGTCGGGAATAGTTCCCCGGGGAACGATCTGCACTTGACCTTTTTCTGCTAAGATATCCTTTATATCCCTTTCAATTCGGCCGCGAATCAACTCGGACCTGGCCGTGTCATCAACTAATTCCACAACAAAAGTCATGACATCTTCATGCTCTTCCCGGGTAATAACCACCTGATACTTGAAGACCTCCGGATACCGGGAAATGACCTCGTCCGCCTGCCAGGGATGGACAAATGTCCCCCTAACCTTTGTGGCCTGATCGACTCTTCCTAAGATTTTCTTCAACATTGGCCCGGTTCTGCCGCAGGCACAGGATTCCCGGCCCAACAGGGAAAGATCCCCCGTAGCCATGCGGATCATGGGATACGTGGCATTGAAGTTGGTGACCACTATTTCACCGGTGCCTCCAGGTTGTACTTGTTTCCCGGTATTGGGATCCACTACTTCCACAATGACATTGTCAGATACGTGCAGGCCGGTCATGTGTATGCATTCATATCCTATGCAACCCAGAAATGCCGTGCCGTATACTTGCCGGACTGTCATTTTCAGTTTATCCTCAATGCGGGAACGCAGGGACTCAGGCAGCATTTCTGCGCCCACCAATGCAGTTTCAAGCGAGAGATCCTTCTTCAAATCCAGGCCCATGCCCTCGGCACGCTGGATCAAGGTCATGATGAAACTGGGCGTGCCCATGAACCCATTGACTTTCAGCATCTGCATTATCTTGACCTGCATGAGTGTATTGCCCACACCGGTCGGGATTACCGTCGCACCAATCATCTTCACGGACGCATCCAACATAAAGGCAATCGGCCACATGTGGTAATTGAAGGTGTTGAGGATCCGGTCCCCGGCACCAAAGCCAATACTACAGAGTGCCTCAGCCCATGAAGTATCATCAAACGTCCATTCTCCTGGCTGCCAGATGAGTCCGGGGTTGATATAGATTCGTCTGATTTTGTCGTGCTCTACAGTCTCAAAACCCCCGAAAGGCACGTCCCTTTTCTGCCTTTCCACCAGATCTTCCATCCTCAGGACAGGAAGTCTTTCGAGGTCCACCAGTCCCCTGATGTCCTGAAGTTCTATGCCGGCAGAGTCGAATATCTCTTTATATGCCTTTGAGTAACGAAAGGCATGCTCAAAGATTTTCAGAAACCTGGTATTAAGGTCTGACTTTCGCTCTTCCCACTGCATGGTTTCGCGCGCCCGTTCAAAAAAACGATTTCCTTTTTTTTGATTTTCCATTTGATCCCATGTGCTTAAAGATTATCTGTTTTCAAGGAAGAATCGCCACTTACAGAACATATCATCTGGGTGCGGATCGGGCGGGGCGAAGAGGCATTCAACGCGAATGCGATCATCTATTGCACGTGCAATGCCTTCAAATTCCCCGCGGTGCATCTCCTTGCACACAAACTCGCCTAAGCCCCTCTTAAGCCTGGCCTCCTGGGTCGGGCATGACGGAACGGTAATTATCACCTCATTTTCGGATTCCTGAATCTCATATCCCACAAGGATACACCATGGAAAAAGCCTGAGGGCCTTTACAAAACCTTTGAGCCCTTTTTCTTTTATCCCGAATCTCGAAGCTAAATCTTTAGCCGCCATACCGGCGACACGGCCCCACACTTTTTCGTTTATCCTCTCGGCAGTTTCCTGGTCAAAACGCTCGGCCACATTGATAAACCAGAAGGCATCTACTACCTTGTAATGCCACAGAAGAAATTCGATGTATTTGCGAAGTTCAGGCGTCTCCATGTCCTTAAAAATGTCAAGAGCCATGTGTCCTCCTTATCTGCCCTTAAACCTGGGCTTTCTTTTCTCGAAAAAAGCTGTCGCGCCCTCCTTGTGATCTTCCGAATATGTGGTGAGCAGGAACTGGTCCGCGTCCATATAGATACCTGTCCGGTCCAGCGCCCCGCTTATGTTTAATACGGCCTGTTTTGTCATGGAAACGGGAATGGGTGGTTTTTCGAGAATTTTTTCGGCCATTGCTTGAGCAGCTTCAACGGTTGATCCATCCGGAACTACCTGCTCGGCGAGACCCCATGCCAGGCACTTTTCAGCAGGCACGGACTCACACAAAATGATCATTTCCTTGGTCTTGGCAGGTCCCACGAGATGGAGCAAACGAGGGATGGAACCCCAACTGTAATTCAAGCCCAGTTCCACCTCGGGGATACGCATAAATGCGGATTGACCCATGATGCGAAAATCGCAGGAAATCACCAAAGATACACCGCCTCCGAGGCAAAGACCCTCGATGGCGGCAATGGTTAAAGGTCTGGCCTCCTCCCAGGCCCGGCATGTCTCGGGTCCCAGTATGACAAGTTCCCTGCGCTCTGACATGGTTCCGGATGACAATTTCCGGGCTTCGGGATCCTTGAGGTCCATTCCGGCAGTGAATTTACCGGAAGCCCCAGTCAGTATTACCACACGGATGTCCGGATCGTCCTGAAAGCTCATGGCAACATCTTTCAGTTCCTTAAGCATACGCGCGGACAGGGTGTTTATGGAACCGGGCCGGTTAAGTACCACCCTGACTAAGGCCCCGTCCCTCTCAATTAAGAGATCATGATATTTCATGGGATGATTTCCTTTCCACCTTTGAATCTCTTCGTTATCTCCTAATCCGGTTTTACTAAATACTTCCCTGTTTTAACTTCTTCGGGTCGAGCTTCCTGTTCATCCTCCATCCATTCTTCAACTTGTTTCTTATGCCGGTTCCAGTCATATTCTTTGAGACCCTGCATTATATACTCCGGCAGAAAGAGGAGGCCATAGTCCCTCCGACCTGTGTCGAATTTGTACAAATCTCCCCTTTTCAGATCCTCGAAATCTTCTGCGATTTCTTGGATGTACTTAAATGCATTTGCATGGACTCTGATAAACACGCCTTTTCTTATTTCCGCCTCGAAAAAATGACTCGTAACCGGATACCCGAGGGCACACATAATACTTACCTTTACAAGCAGGCGCATATCTTCTTCAGGGGGGATCGGCAGGGCATAATTCAGCAGCGTACTTTTTATCTGTTTTTTATCAGTTCCTATTAAGGTAATGTTTGTCCCATCCGGATAATAGCTGAAGTATTTCATTCTTGAACCTTATACATAGAAGATCCCGGACTCGATCATCGGAGGATCTTCCACATCGAGGACATGGATGATGTCCCTGTATAGCCTCTTTTTCATCTCATAGATTATCTCTCTTCGCTTGTTCAGGCTTTTTGCGAAAGAAAGGGCCTCATTCATAAGATCATCCATATGACATGCTTTCATGACAATGTGGTGGGCCTCACACTCCCCGGCCGTAAGCCGTTTTCCGCTGTATTGCATTTCTTCAAATTTGTACATGGGGATGGCCTTTGTGATGACGGCAATCATCCCCGGCAAAAATGGAATACTCAGGTCCACCTCCGGGAAACAGAAAAAGCCCCGGTCAGATCTCATAAAGCGAAAGTCAAAGGCGCAGCTCATGATGGCACCGCCCGCAAAGGAATGACCTGATATGGCAGCTATCGTGGGCATTGGATAAAGGAGGATCCGTTTGAAAAGCTTCATCATTGTGCGAAAAAAAGTCATAGCAGTCTCTTTGTCCCCTTTCTGAATAAAAGGGACCAGCCAGTCGAGGTCAATCCCGTTACAGAAGATTTTTTCGTGGGAAGAGGTCACAACCAGTGCACTCGCATCTGTCTCCTGTTCGATCTCATCCAAAATCGTGAGGAAGTCTTCTAAAAACGGAAGATTAAACAGGTTTTCACCGTCGTTCATGGTCAAAACGGCCACTTTCTCATCTAACTCGTATTTTAGTCCCGCCATATTTTTTTACTCCTTGATTGCCTCGTGAACTTCCGGTCTTATTATGCGGATATTTTGGGCAAAGGTTGTACTGTCCCTGAAGGGCCCCGACCAACTTATCAGGGAAAGACACAAAGTAGGTGTGAGAAGGAGGGAAAACACGGAAAATTAAGTCATTATTTTATACACACCTTCCTGACCTGCAGGATATCGGTGACGCCAAGAAACACCTTTCTGATCCCGTCCTGCAGAAGGGTGGTCATCCTATCCTTTACGGCCTGTCCTCTCAAATCCTCCATTAAGGCCTTCTGCTGTATGAGCGCCTTCATATCGTCCGTGCCGTCAAGGATCTCCATGAGGCAGGTCCTGCCCTTGTACCCGGTGTTTGCACACTTATCGCATCCATTGGCCTTATAAAGTTCCAGGTCCTCGGAATAGGGGAAGCCTGCGGCTTCAAAATCCCCGGCATACTGCTGGGCGAGCATATCGTATTCCTTGCGATCAGGATGATATGGCTCTTTGCAGGATTTACACAGGGTCCTCACAAGACGCTGTGCCAAAACACCTAAAAGGGCATCCGCAAAGTTAAAAGGGTCCATGCCCATATCTAAGAGCCTTGTAATTGTCTCAGGGGCGCTGTTTGTATGCAGGGTACTGAAGACCAGGTGGCCTGTCAGGGATGCCTCAATGCCGGTGGAAACGGTTTCATGGTCCCTCATTTCACCCACCATGATCACATCCGGGTCGGCCCTCAAAAAAGAGCGCATGGCCGCGGCAAAGTCAAAGCCTATTTTGGGCTGGACCTGGACCTGGCGCAGGCCTTTCTGGGTGATTTCCACCGGATCTTCTGCCGTCCAGATCTTGGTCTCCGGTTTGTTGATATGGGCCAGCGCCGAGTGAAGGGTGGTGGTTTTTCCGCTTCCTGTTGGTCCCACTACGAGAAAGATGCCGTAAGGAGTGGCAATTTTTTCGAGGATAAGATCGTTGTCTCTTTTACTCATCCCCATGGCCTCCAAGGGTATGGGTTCGCCGGCAGCTAAGATACGCATGACAATATCTTCTTCCCCGCCTACCGTGGGAAGTGAGGCCACCCTGAGTTCGATATCAAGGGGCGCAAATTTCTTGAACTGGATCTTTCCGTCCTGTGGTTTTCTGCGCTCGGAGATATCCAGATCCGACATGATTTTTAACCTTGATACCACGGCCCGCTTATACTGGTAAGGAACCGTCTGGTATTTCTGGCAGGCACCGTCAATCCTGAACCTGATTTCAGCGCCAAGTTTACCTAACTGGGGTTCGATATGGATATCCGAGCAATTCTTTTTGTAGCCATCTAAAATGATCTTGTTTACGAGCTGGACAATGGCGCTGTCGTCTTCAGTCAACATGTCCGCGCCATCGTCAAAATCTTCATCTTCATCTGAGTCCAATTTTCCTAAGATTTCGTCAATGGAGCCCTGGTCATCGGAAGTAGGCGTGCCATAGAAATAGTCCAAAAACTGGAGGATGTCTTCCTTCAGGCCCACGGCAAACTCGTACTCCTTTGCCTTGATCAGGGATTTTATGGTGTCAATCTTGTCCAAACGTTGAGGGTCGTCTATGAGAATCTTTACCTTACCCTCTTCTTTGGCAAGGGGCACCCACAGGTTTCTCTTCAGGAAGACCTGTTTCACTCTGGGCAAGAGGTCTCCGGGAATGGGATAGTTATTGTCAAAGGGCACATAGTTGCATTTGTAATACTCGGCAAGGGATTGACCGATATCGGCCTTCTTTACCTTCATTTCGTTCAAAAATATCGATTCAACGGAAGCCCTCTGCGCCCTGGCCGATGTAATGGCCTGTTGAAGCTCTTTGTCGGTAACGAGATTGTTTTTGAGCAGGTAATCGAAGCGGGTCTTCTTTTGTCGCTTCTTGGTCATCTTGTTCTGGTTGAAAAAGGCTATGCCCAGGACCTTTGCCATTTCCACTGCCGAATTCTGGTCATCTAAGGTAAAACGGGCTCCGTTTTTCTTGTTCACGAGTTGCAGTACGCCGATTACATACTTTTTGTAAAGGATAGGAACGGTAAGGATTTGTTTTGTTGTATAACCGGATTTCTTGTCCCAGGTGCTGTCAAACGATAGAGACTTGTTGACCATTGCCAGTTCAGCACTGTCATATGCATTGACCACATTGGTAATCTGGGCATTTACGGCAGTATACCC
>JAIOSR010000006.1 GCA_021107495.1 Desulfobacterales bacterium
AATAGCTTGTGAATTCATCAAGCTTATATCAATCATTTTTAAAGGAGGTAGAACTATGGAATTCGGTTTAAGTGAAGAATTACAAATGCTACGCGAGATGGCCAGAGACTTTGCGGCTGAAAAAATTTCACCGTTCGCGGACGAATGGGATGAAAAGCATTACCTTCCCTATGAGGAAGTCATAAAACCCATGGGCGAACTGGGCTTTTTCGGCACTGTGATCCCGGAGGAATACGGGGGCAATGAGATGGGATGGGTAGCCGCCATGATACTCACAGAAGAGATTGCGCGGGCATCCAGTTCCCTCAGGGTGCAGATCAATATGCAGGCACTTGGCTGCGCATTTACAATTTACAGGTACGGCTCTGACGAGCTCAAGAAAAAATACATCCCCAAACTGGTAACCGCCGAATATTTAGGCTGTTTTGCAATCACTGAGCCTAACGCAGGTTCAGATGTAATGGCCATGAAATCGACTGCTGCTGACAAGGGCGACCACTGGCTCCTTAACGGTTCAAAGACCTGGATATCCAACGCCTCTTCCGCAGATGCCATCATTTGCTATGCATATACGGACAGAGAGGCCAAGGGAAAAGGACTTTCCGCCTTTGTGGTGGAGCCCAAGAACTTCAACGGTATCTCCACAACCAATTTAGACAAATTGGGCACCCGGTCCACCCCCACGGGTGAAATATACTTTGAAGACACAAAGGTCCCCAAGGAAAATATCTTAGGAAATCCAGGTGACGGCGCAAAGATCGTTTTTGGATCATTGAATCAGTCCCGGCTTTCGGCCGCTGCCGGCGGGGTGGGATTAGCCCAGGCATGTCTAGATGCCGTGACCGAATACTGCCAGGAAAGGGAACAGTTCGGAAAATCCATAGGTCAATTCCAGATGAACCAGGATATGATAGCACAGGTCGCAACAGAAATCGAGGCTGCCCGCTTAATGGTCTACAAGGCAGCATGGCAGAAAGACGAGGGGCAGTTGGGAAACACCCTGGAAGTAGCCCATGCCAAGTATCTGTCGGGAGAAATAGCTGACAAGGCAAGTAAAATGGCCATGAGAATCATGGGCGCTTACGGATACTCCACCGAGTACCCGGTGGCCCGGTACTACCGTGACGCGCCTCCCTACTATATGGTAGAAGGTTCTGCAAATATCTGCAAATGGATCATCGCACTGGATCAGCTTGGTATTAGAAAAGCAAACAGGTAGTAAAAATAAAAGGGGGCGGCCTTCATTATTTTTGAAAGTCAGCCCCCTTTTCTTAGTTCACTTGTATTTCTTGAGATTCAGTTAAAAAAGATCGTCTCCCTTTTTTGTATCCATCTTCACCCAGATTCGATACAATTTTTCTCCGGCCTCATCAAAGCATTTACATCCTGTTGAGACTATTTCTTCAACCTGCACTTCTCCAAGCTCTTTACATTGCGCCAACCAGCCTTTAAAGTGTTCTCCACCGCCAAAATATACCTTTGTCCATCTGTTTCCTTTGTCATCTATCTTCTCTTTAACCAATATTTCATCGGCCATTCTTTCCCGGATAATTTTATCCTGATTGTTTTCTTCGGCAACCACTATCCTCATCACCTTATCCAAATTTCACCGCCGGTGGTTGTTACACGCCTCATGTCCCGCCGAAGCCAATTTGAACTTTTTCGCCATCTACGATCACCGGGACTTTTCGTACTCCATTTGAGATTTTGAGCATTTCTTCAAGCATGTTCTTATCCTCACGAACATCCATGTAAGTGGCTCCGCCGTGGGCCGACCTGGCTTTTTTTGTATAAGGTCAACCGGTCTTGCCGTAAATAACGATTTTGTCCTTCACGACCTATCCTCTTAGAACCTGTGACCCGATTTAAAACCAAAGATGGTCCGTGTCACATCTTGATATAAATACCTTTGGGTTTACTCGTGATCCTTTTCTGATTTTTCAGCCTGAAAACAATATTCCGAACCTTTATCTCATTAAAACCGGTCTTCTGTTTTAACGTTGCCGTATTGACCCCATTTTTGCTCTTATTGATAATAGCCAGCACCTTATCAGTTGCAGTGACCTTTTTAGTCTTCTTACCAACAGCTTTCTTGGGAACGGCCCTTTTCACTGTCTTTACCTTGGCCTTGGCCTTTGGTTTTGCCTTTGGTTTTGCCTTTGGTTTTACGTTCTTTTCAGCCGTTTTTTCAAGCCTGTCCAATTTTCTGGCCATAACTTCAGTCTTCTTTGTCAGTGTCTTGAGATTCCTTATCACGAATTGTATATCCTTTTTCAATTGTCCCATTTTTGATTCCTCCTTGAATTCAATTAGATTCGAGTTTATATAAATTCCTAAAAAACCAACAATCCTCCAGAAGCCGTCCTCCTTTCCTAACTAAGATTTATCTTCACGCATATAGGATATATCCATCACAAGTATTAGTACTTTGTCCCTAAAAATATAGGCCCACGCACTTTCACACCGGCTAAGAACAATAACAATTATGCTGCAGTATCCTCAGGGACATATTTTTTAAGGTGGGACAATTCCGGGGGCCATTTATTCGTATCAGGTTCAGTCAGAAATATTTTAACGGATTCGTCACGGAGTTCCTCGAACGCCTCTCTCGGAATAATGCCTTCTCCCATCATTCTAAATCTGGATTTAATTATTTTTGGCGATTCCATCTTTCTTTGTGCCATACTTTATCTTTCTATACAGCTCTCGTCTTTCTCTCCCTGCCATCGCAGGCTACTTCAATCAAAGCCGAAAACAAAGGCTCTATTTCAACAAGCAAATTTATAGCGCTATTCTCGTTTATCTATTAAATAAGCCCTTAATAGCCTTGACTATATTAATACTTTATATTAATTTTATATAAATGTCAATAAAGATATATTACTATTAATATAATAAAAGGAAAGGAGATTCACAATGGCAAATATTTCCGCAGAATCAAAATTGATAATTGCTTCTAATCTTACTGTTGCAAGTATGTTGAGAGATCTTATCATTTATCAAACCAATGAAAAGCCCATAAAAGAAACGGACCGATACATTTTTGACAAATATAAGGCAATAGTTGATCTACTTTCAGAAGAAGACCAGTAAAGGCTTAACCTTTACAGCCTAATAAATATTATACTGTGCGCAACAAGCTTAGGAGTAAGTATGAGATATAGGCTGCTTTTTTTCATTTTTAATTATATTTTCTTTCTTGCATTCCCTTTTCCTTCACCGGCTGAATCAGTGTCCAAAAAACAAGACATGGTTTATGACAAATTTAGCAGGGCCATTATTAAACTCAAACATGATGAACGGGTTCATCTTCTAAGCTCAAATAAATTGAAGACAAATGTAATTCCCGATGGCACCGCCTTTTTATTGTCTAAAAAAAATGACCTTTTCGTGGTATCGGCAAGACATGTTGTTGATAAAAACTATGATCTATATGCTAACGTCAAGGCGAAGGATAGTGAAACAGGCGTGATAAAAGATCTCTTGCTGAAGCTTCCCAGGCATAGTTGGGTGTATCATCCGGACCAGGGAAACGAAAATACACATTACGTGGACGTAGCAGTCATGAAAATAAGTCTGTTGCCCGGGCATGAGCTAGTTGCTTTCGAGTATAGTCCACAATGGGGAAATACAGTTGACTACACTTCCCATAAACAGAGAACTCCACTTCCCGTATTAATCTGCGGCTTTTCAGGAAATAAAGGATTTCGACTTTCACAGGCCAGACCCATTTCCACATTGGGGATTATACCTGCGTTCAAAGACAATTCCAAATCTTTCAAAATCAAAAATGGAAAATTTGTGGAGAACAAAGCATTCCTTATTGATGCGGAAATCTCCGGAGGGAATAGTGGGAGTCCGGTTTTCCAACCGGCTCCTCCGCTTTTTTTCAGAAATGATATGAGAATAATAGGTTTAGTTATTGGGGCCGATGAAAGTATGGACCTTGCCATAGTCGAACCTGCATCAAGGATTTGGGAGACTCTTGACCTTGCCGAAAAACGATCCGGCAAAGACTATACTTTTTGGTTCGGCCTGACCCGGTAACGGTTTTGATGGACTTCTTACGAGCCCGTCAAGATACTTTTCTTTGATGATTTGTCAATGTCAACGATTTTGACGCCCTGGACATAATCCTTTGTTTCATATTTCGTTATCCCCCTGAGCTTTCCTGTTATTTGTCCCATCCTTATGATCAATTCAATGATCTTTTGGATCTTTGCATATTGCTGATCATCCTTCGACATATTCATAAGCAGGGATTGAGAGTACCCGTAAATACCCTGTAAAGGTTGATTCATTTCATGGCATACCGCTCCCGCCATTTCGAGTAAAACTTGAAGCCTTTCCCTCTCCAGTCTTTCCTCCTCGGCCCTCATTTCCTTGGTGACAATGGTAAGACATCCTAAAGAAAGGTAAACACCTTCTTTTGCATAGGTCTCCACGGCTGCAAGGTCTTTTAGCCAGATTTCGCTGTCCTTCTCAAGGGAAATCTTGTAGACTGCATCTGTAATTCCTTTTTCTTTAACGTCTTCCCGCAGTTCTTTTCTGACACCATCCAGTTGTCTTCGACTTCTGACCTCCTTCTTGATGTCAACGTCCTCACCCATATATTTATAAACACGACGATCAAGGACGCAGTTCCGAAATACCTCGGCTACTTCGGAGGGTTTACATCTCAGGAGTTCCAGAAAACGCCGGCCTACGAATTCATACCAGATCTCTTTTTTATTCCCTTCCCATGCTGAAATGTATAAGATAGAAGGATTGTCGGTCTTATCAAATAGACGGTAGCAGGTAATATATTCCGCAACTCGCTTTTTCAGTTCCTTGCTGTAATTGCCTTTAAGAATTCGACCACAGTAATCCCGGTAATTAACACTACTAAAATCATCATGAATTTTCATGTTTTTAGTGCTCATCAAGTAACTTCTCAAAAAGTTCGGGTTAAAGCCATGCCAACGGCCCCGAATTTATTGATAACTTAGCTCCCCAAGGACATTCCAGCTATTTATCCAATTCGGTTCTAACGGCCAATCCTATTTTTTCCAACAAGTACGGCTTTTTCACGTAAGCTCCTGCGCCCAGCCTTTGAGTCTCTTTAACACGTTCTGTCTCGGAAAAACCACTTGCTATTATCGCCTTCTGCCCTGGGTGAAATTCAAGAATTCTTTTGTACGTTTCAAGCCCATCTATTCCGGGATCCATAATCATATCCAGAACCAATAGATCTGCCGAACTGTCTTTCATATATTCAACCGCTTCTTGACCACTTGACACGGATGTAACGGAATAGCCTAATTTTTTCAGCATTCCGGATGCGATATCCCGCTGTTCTTCCATATCATCCACAATTAGTATCTTCTCATTACCCATATAATTTTCAATGGATAAGAGAGCTTTCTTTTCGTCTAAGTTTTTCCGTGTTACTGGAAAAGATAGGACAAATGTAGTTCCTTTCCCTTTACTGCTTTCAACATCAACATATCCTTTATGGTCTTTTACAGTTCCCCATACAACTGCCATGCCCAATCCGGTTCCGCTTCTCCCCATAACTTTTTTGGTATAGAAAGGTTCAAATATCCTTTCCAAATCCCCTTTGGAAATGCCAATTCCCGTATCAGAAACAGAAAGAGACACATAATCACCCTCATTTACCTCGTCATAATTTCTTATAGGTCTGTCGACATATTTATTCTCTGTTGATATTAAAACCTTTCCGCCATCGGGCATGGCCTCAACCGCATTAG
>JAIOSR010000511.1 GCA_021107495.1 Desulfobacterales bacterium
CCCCGCCCCTTTATGTTCCCCTGCGGAAGCATAAGTATAAAGGGTATCCCCCCCAATCCCAGAAACGCACTCAGTGTAAATGTTGCTTTAAGCCCTATCAGGTCACCCAGAAAACCTACTATCACCGTCACTGACGAGCGGGCCATAAAGGAGGACATGATGAATATGCCGTTTGAGGTGGAAGGGCTGCTCTTGCTGTTTTCCTGTACTATGGCAAGCATCACCGGTGTTGTTGAAAGAAGGGTGAACCCCGTAATGGCAAGGATCCCGAAGCGGACCCAGCTGTCAACCCAGATAAAACAGAGGAGCATGAGAGGGGCGCCCACAAGGGAGAAAAGGAGCACCCTTCTGCGTCCGAGACCGTCACTCAGCGAGCCCGCCGAGAGTACACCGGCCACACCTGCGGTCTCCACGAGGGTCAGGGATATCCCTGCCAGCCACAGATTCCCGGATTGCTGGTTTATAAAGGTCGGAAGGAAGGTGGTCAAAGCGGCGTGCATGAATCCCCGGGCAATAAGAATGGCTATGAGAGGCAATAAAATATGCCGCATCTCCACCCATGTGCCCCTAAGGGTCAGGGGAGCGGAGGTCTTTGCCTGGCGGAAAGGAACATCCTTGAATGCAATGAACAACCACAGGGACGAGGCCAGGCCGAAGACCATGAGGGGGTAAAGGCCTTCCAGACCCAGCAAGGAAACGGCTCCGATCGCCGAAAGGGGGGCGACGGCCCTTGCCAGTTCCCCGCCGGTCATATAGAGGCTCATCCCCCGTCCGGTATGGGTTCCTGACAACCCGGCCACCATGGCCGGCGCGGGTACATGAAAGAGGGATACACTGATCCCCGTGACAAACAGCAATATAAGCAGCATTGCATAACTCGGGGTCAATCCGATAAGGCTCATAGGGACTGCGGTAAGTGAAGGGGCCATTATTATAAACCATCGCATGCTGATTCGATCAGCCCACAACCCTATTACCGGGTTGAGAAGTGCAGGGATCTGCATTACAGTGGAAAGTAGACCGGCGCGGGTAAGGGACAGGGAGAGTTTTTCAATAAGAAGTGGGAGTAGGGGAGAGAGAAAACCTGAATAAACATCATGGATGAAATGGCTGATGGACAGTAATAAGACAGCCTTTGTCTGAAAGCGCTCCTGACTCCTGCCGTTGACTGATATTTGCGATTCCATGTTATGCCGCGTAGTCCCTTTCCCTGATGGGTCTATAGCAGATAAATATCCCAAAAGACAAGAGGGCATAAACACCCATGAATGAATAAAGGGGGTCGTCCTTAAATAATCAAACAACTCAGATAAGGGATCAGATCCTAATTAAATAGGCTGCGCCCCAGAGAAATAGGCTGCGCCCCAGAGGCGGATAAATCTACTTTTAGTTCTTGCTGTCTTTTTGGGGAGAAGAGGGTCCACGGTTTGATAATTGAAAACCATGAATGCCTGCTCAGGCAATTGACAATTTATAATATATGTGCAAATATATTTGAAATAGGTCAACAAGGAGGTGATTGATATGACGCAGTTGGCTATTTACATTGATGACAATCTCGCCAAAAAACTGGATAAGGTGGTAAAAGCCTCAGGTAAATCGAAATCCAAGTGGGTGGTCGGTGCCATAGAAAGGTCTTTAAAGGATCAGTGGCCGGATGGATTTTTTGACCTTGCCGGCAGTTGGGAAGACGATCTCGGACCTGATGAGATTATGAGCAGGATCCGAACCGGAATGGAGAAAGCGGACAGGAGGGAGAGATTACGCTGATGACATACCTCTTAGATACCAATATATGTATTTATTTCCTGAACAAATCCTCCGAAAAAATAATAGCTCAATTTAAAAGACGCTCACCCTCAGAAATCAATCTCCCTTCAATTACTGTTGCCGAATTGTTTTTCGGGGCCGAAAAAAGCAAAGCGAAAAAAAAGAATCGGGCCATTGTTGAAAATTTTGTTTCAATTTTTGAGGTTGTTCCCTTTGACGAAAAATGTTGCGAGAACTACGCGAAAATCAGAGCTTCTCTCGAAAAATCCGGAATGCCCATAGGCCCTATGGATCTGTTGATAGCATCCATAAGCCTTGTCAATAATTGCACCCTCGTAACAAATAACACCAAAGAATTCAGGCGTATAAAAGGCCTGAAAATTGAAAACTGGCTTTGATTCTCTTTAACGTGCCCTACTCCGTACATTGAACAGGCTCAATCAGAAAGATATAACGTTGTTGACTATGTTGACAAACTCCGATGCCCATTCACGCCAGCACTATGCCGCCTTCACACAATAATAAGAGAATTCCCTCAAAGCAAAAACCCCCGGCCTCTTTGTGAGAAACGGGGTTTTTGTTTGCCCTGAATCATGGCTTTTTCCCTCTGGATTAAAAATGAGTAATCATTAGGTATTCTAAAAGGCCTGTATTGTGTTTTTCAACACCACAGTGAAATCCGCCCGGATTGGCTATTTCAATCCCGTCATTGTGCATGGCAAGTGAAACGGCGCCACCGGGAACAGCATAATCCCTGTGACAGATGGCATTGGCAAGGGCTTCACGCATGGGGCTCATCCAAGAGCGGTCTCTGCGAATCCGGATTCAGTATTAGTTTCTTGTAAAATACTGTTTGGTCTGGTAAATTAGCCGCAGAACGAATCCTCAATGGGTGGCGGTAAGCATATGAACGAAAAATTCTGGACGGTAACAGACGTCATGAAAATCTTTCAAATCGACGAAAGTTTCCTTACCGAACTGGAGGAAGAGGATGTCATATGCCCGACCCGTCGCGAAGACCCTCCTGCCAAGCTGTTTTCTTCCATGCATATGGAAAAACTGCGATTTGCAAAAGATCTAATCGATGATATGGGAGTTAACCTGGCTGGTGTTGAGGTCGCACTTCGAATGAGACAGGGCATGCTGGATATGAGAAGGCAGTTTGATGCCGTCCTGTAGGACCTGGGTCGGCAACTCCAGGAAAGATTTCAAAAAGGTTCCTGAAACCTGTCCTGTTACAATCTGATATCCCTTCTCAGGTCTTCTTTGTAAAATCCGTCCATCTTCTCCGCTGCTTCGAGAATCTCGCTGTCATCCGTCCGGGGCACTTTTACGACCAGTTTCACCATAAGGTCACCCCGCTGCTTCGTCTTTGGGTTGACGGCCCCCTTTCCTTTCAATTTCAAGGTTTGACCGCTCTGACTTTTGAGGGGAACCTTGACGTT
>JAIOSR010000518.1 GCA_021107495.1 Desulfobacterales bacterium
CCGATGAACTGGCCATGCTGGACATCGCCGCAACCCTGGAAAACCGGAAAACCCGCCTGGAATGGGTAAAAAACGTTTCATCAGTAATTAATATTCCGTTGACCATGGGAGGGGGCATTGCGAGTCTTGAAGATATCGAAGAGGTCCTTGAGGCGGGCGCTGCAAAGATATCCATGAACAGTGCGGCAGTGAAAAATCCCGATCTCATAATGGAAGCGGCCCAAAAATTCGGGAAAGACAGGATTACAGTGGCCGTCGATGCCAGAAGAAACAAGGATATGCCTTCCGGATTTGAACTTGTGGTTTCAGGCGGGACCAAGCCCGTTTTAAAAGATGCGATTGAATGGGCAAAAAAATGTCAGGAATTAGGCGCGGGCGTGATCCTCCCCACCAGCATGGACGGCGATGGTACCCAAACCGGGTATGACCTGGAGTTTACAAAGGCCATTTCAGACGCCGTAGACCTGCCGGTGGTAGCTTCAGGAGGCGCCGGCAACCTGGAACATTTTTATGAGGGCGTTGTAAAAGGGGGCGCCCAAATCCTTTTAGCCGCGTCGGTTTTTCATTATCGTACCTTGAGCATCAGGGAGATCAAGGAATATCTGAGAGACAAAGGTTTGAAGGTCGAGCTTTGAGCAGAGACAGTTTCTATAACGAGGATAATGAAAAATAATATGAACGCAAATTCAGCTAAGATTTCGCCCCGTGAACTGGCATTTGATATTGACGGTGTGGTTGCCGATACTTTTCGAATTTTTATAGAAACGGCAAAGGAAAAATACGGCATTGAAATTGAATACGAAGATATCACGGAGTATGAGTTCTGGGAAGTCCTTGATATTGATTTTGAAACCACCCAGGATATCATCCAAATGATCCTTGACAACCCCCTTAAAATGGGCATACGGCCTATCACGGGCGCGGTAGAGGTATTGACCAGGCTTTCACAAATTGAACCGCTCCTTTTTGTGACGGCCAGACCCGACAGAGAAGCAATTCTCAAATGGGCTCGGAAAGAACTCGGGTTGCCCGGTACAAACACCATACATATTGAAGCGTCCGGGACACACAGGGAAAAACTCCCTATACTTTTAGAGCACGGGATCAAGTATTTTGTGGAAGACCGGCTTGAAACATGCTTTCTCCTGGACGAAGCCTCTGTGACGCCGATTGTTTTCGATCAACCGTGGAACCGCAAACCCCATCCCTTTAAAACAGTAAGGAACTGGCAGGAAATTGCGGCCATGATTGACTGGTAGAATATTTAATTGAAACGGGGGGTGGACCATGCCTACATATGAGTACAAATGTGAAAAATGTAAAAAGCGTTTTTCCCTGATGATGACAATTTCGGAATATGAAAAGAAAAAAATCAGGTGTCCGAAATGTAAATCCGTCAGGGTGAAGCAACAGATTACCTCTTTTGAGGCAATTACCTCCAGTAAGAGTTAGTGGTCTGTTTTTATTCAGGCCCTATAATGTTAAGCCTTTTCCTTGGGTTCTGCATATCCAAGGCTAAGTCAAGCTGCAATTTAAGGTGTTAATTTTACAACAATAATTGCTCTATTTAAAATCCCCCCTGCCCCCCTTTAGAAAGGGGGGGGGACTGCGTTTTTGCATTTAATGAAAATCAAGTCATTTCAAAATCGTCCCCCTTTTTTAAAGGGGGATTGTGGGGGATTTTTATCCACCTGTAACTACGACCTTGATGTTTCCCCGTGCCATACCAGTCCTCAATTGACAAAACAGACATTATCAACTAAAGAGTGAAAGTTCTTGAATGTTTAAAAAGAAAAGAGGAGGTCATAGACTATGAAATGCCCCCATTGCGAAAAAGACATACCCGGTTCCCCCTGTCCGCAGTGTGATGCGACAAACCCTGATGATGCCAAATATTGTATGGAATGCGGGTCATTCCTGGGCAGAGATGAAGAGGATGTAACGGAAGATGACAATGGATTGAACTTCGAAGACAGGGTCCTTTGTCCTGACGGCAACTGTACCGGTATTATCGAAAACGGCAGGTGTACCGAGTGCGGCAGGACCCCAGAGGAAGCAAAGAAGGGCGATAAGGATTAAGGGAAGAAACCGATGTATGAATTAAAAATCATTTCCCAGTTTGCAGCGGCCCACCGGCTCAGGGAATATGAAGGCAAATGCGAGAATCTACACGGACATAACTGGAAAGTAGAAGTGTATGTCACGGGAAACAAGCTTGGAAAAAATGGACTGTTAATCGATTTCAAGCTTATTAAAGAGGCTACCAAAAATGTATTGAATGAACTGGACCATAAGTTCTTGAATGAACTGGATGCGTTTAAGACCATCAATCCATCCTCGGAAAATATTGCCCGCCATATATTTACGGAACTCTCCCGGGAGGTGAACACGGAAGATATCAAGGTAAGCAGGATCACGACCTGGGAATCAGATTCCGCATGCGCAAGTTATACGGAACCATGAAAATTTTTGCCTTTATACCCGCAAGATATCAATCAACCCGTTTTCCGGGAAAGCCTTTGTCGCTGATCGCCGGCAGGCCCATGATTCAGCACGTTTATGAACGTGCTGTTTTGTGCCCCGAGCTCTCCGAGGTCTATGTGGCAACCGACGACGAACGTATTTCAGACTGCGTTCACGGGTTCGGGGGAAAGGTTGTGATGACGAAAAAGGCTCATCAGTCCGGCACCGATCGTATCAGTGAGGCCGCTCTCAAAACCGGTCTGGAAAAACAGGACATTATTGTAAATATCCAGGGAGATCAACCCCTGTTCGACCCAACCGTCATTACCCTCCTGGTCAAGCCGTTTGTGGACGATGAATCCATTCACATGACCACCCTGAAATGGAAGATCACCGAGGACAGCCATATCCGGAATCCAAACCATGTTAAAGTTGTCACGGACAATCAGGGGTTTGCCATATATTTTTCGCGATGCCCGATTCCCTATTTTCGCGATACCGGATCCGGAACGTATTATAAACATCTCGGGTTTTATGGCTACCGCATGGAATTTTTGACCCGATTTACAAGGCTTTCCCAGGGAAAACTGGAGTCCGCTGAGAAGCTGGAACAATTAAGGGCACTTGAACACGGCTTCAAGATCAAGGTGATGGAAACGCCTTTTAATTCCGTTGAAGTGGATGTTCCTGGAGATATTGAGACCGTCGAAAAAATCCTCCAAGGATAATGAACCAGGGAAAGACAAGATTGCCTGATAACTGTTTAGACGTATCTGATCAATATTTGGGGGAAGTCGAATTTATGCAGACATCTCTTGAATAACCACCGGTGCGTCCGTCATGGCATGGGGAACTCTTTTCAAAGAGCCGCATAACCTTGCTGTAGCTCCAATCACGGCTGTCCTCTTTACAATTCGGGTCCGGACAGCCCCTTCAAAGATAGCACCTATTATGTCTGGCTGTCCCGCCTGTCGGAAGCCGACTGGTTAAGGTATTTGGGGCGTGGCAGATGCGTTGTAAAAATAAAAATGCGCCTCTTTGAAAAGAGTTCCCCATGCCTTGCCACTATGGAATATCACCGCTACTTATTGAGCTGTTACGTTTAGATTTTTTTTATGATGCTAATGCTGCCCTCAAACACGGTCTGGAAACTAAAACCCCCTTCCCCTTCGGCTTCACAGCTTGCCCTTGAAGCCGGTTTGACTCCCTTGCAGGCGCAATTACTCATAAACCGCGGGATCTCTGATCCGTCACAGGCAAAGTCATTTTTGTGTCCACGCCTCGCCGATATGGCGGACCCTATGCTCCTGAAGGACATGGATTTCGCCCTTGCCGTGATCCTCAAAGCGGTTGAGGATCGAAAAAAGATTACAATATATGGAGATTATGATGCTGACGGGCTGACTGCCACTGCCCTTTTGCTGAACTTCTTTACATGTCTTGGAATTGAAACCTCATTTTACATCCCCAACCGGTTAAGGGAGGGTTACGGCCTGAACAAAAATGCCGTTGAGACCATCGCGGCAGACGGGACAGGCCTGATCATCACGGTAGACTGCGGCATCTCAAATTCAAAAGAGATCGCTTTTGCAAAAAGTCTGGGAATAAGTGTTGTAGTTACGGACCATCACCAGGTCCCGCAAGGCTTTGCAGCCGATTATCCGGTTGTAGACCCTCACCGGGCCGATTGCCCCTTCCCGTTCAAAGACCTTGCAGGTGTGGGGTTGGCTTTTTTCTTGTCGGTTGCCGTAAGGACTGCACTGCGTAAAAAAGGCTGGTTCGAAACAGTACCCGAACCCGACTTGAAGGACTATCTTGATCTGGTTGCATTAGGAACCGTTGCCGACAGGGTGCCCCTTCTTGATCAGAACCGAATACTTGTGAGTAGCGGCCTGGGGGTGATGGGCAGGTCCCGGTGGGAAGGGATAAAGGCCATGCTCAATGTTTCCGGAATTGAGGACCCGGACATTACTGCGGATGATCTGGCTTTCAGACTTGGCCCCAGGCTCAACGCCCCCGGCAGGATCGATGATCCCGGGATAGTCGTAGAAATCCTTACAACTGATGATACCCTTCTGGCAAAAGACCTTGCCTTGGTCATTAATGACGCAAATATTAAACGCCAGGGCGTTGAACGCCGTATTCTTGGCAAAATAGAAGCAAAGATAAAAAAAACAGAGGGGATCAATGATCGCAGTGCCCTTGTCATGTCAGGGGAAGACTGGCACAAGGGGGTCCTGGGTATTGTGGCATCAAGGCTCGTGGATAAATATAACCGCCCCGCCCTTGTCCTTGATGTTCAGGACGGCATGGCCGTCGGGTCAGGAAGAAGTATTGATGGTTTCAATCTTTATGAGGCATTGAGCCGGCTGGGACATCTTTTTGAGAAATTCGGCGGCCATGCACATGCAGCCGGATTTACATTGAAGGCAACAAACCTTGAGACACTGAGAAGTGAATTAGAAGCTCTTGCCGGAAAAACCCTGAAGCATGAGGCCCTGGTTCCTACAATCGACCTGGACTCCGAGGTTTCCCTCGGCCACATAACTTTCGACATGGTCAGACAGGTGAGGGTCTTAGGCCCGTTTGGAGATGGAAATCCCGAACCGGTCTTTGTGGCCCGTTCATTGGAAGTTGCAGAATCCCGGGTTGTAGGTGAGAGGCACCTTAAACTCAGGGTAAGTCAGGGAGGAACTACCCATGAGGCAATCGGTTTCGGGCTGTCTGATAAACATCCCCTCAAGGGAAAGACCGTCAGCATGGTCTTCACTCCGGAGCTGAACCGCTGGAAGGGATATGAGCGTATTCAGCTCCGGATTATTGACTTAATCCTCGAAAATCCTGGCAGCAAGCTCGATGTCTTCGGGACAGAAAACAAATAGAGATTTTTCCCCATCAGGAAGTGCTGAACCATATACGTAGTTGATGTTTATTCCTTCCTCGCCGAATTTTTTTGCCATTTCTGCCAAGGTTCCCGGTTTGTTTTCAATCTTCAGGGCAATAACCGGCATAATGTCAAAGACATAACCCCCTTTGGACAGGAGATCGATGGCCTTATCCGTGTCTTCTACCAGAAGACGGATTAATGCATGATCGGCTGAGTCCTTTTGCATGGAGCCGTAACTCGCTGCCGGCGCAACCCTCTTCAGGGTTTTTCCCCTTGCCTTAAATAGCCCCTTGACATATTCCGAGGCATCCTGAATGGTCAGGGCGTCAATGTTGATCCCCGCCTCCGACATCGTGGTTGCAAGTCTTCCCAGTTCACCGGGCACATTTTCAAGAAAAAGGGATATCTCGGTTCGTACCATTTTTTCACTCCTGAATTAATCTGCTTTCAAGCTCTTAAAATACTTCAAAAAATCC
>JAIOSR010000119.1 GCA_021107495.1 Desulfobacterales bacterium
AAGCGCTCCCAGCGTGGCGGTCAAAGCCAGTTTGCTCGTCCTCAACAGGTTGCCGTTACTTATTCTGTGTTCGGGAAAAAAGTCTTGCTCAATTTCAAACACGGGAAAGGACAATTTATGTTTGAATGGAAAGCGGGTGGGGGCCGCAGGTTGACGCTTTCCGGCATACAATGAATCCATGCATTGCCGCAGTGTCAGACCGGCGGCACAGAGACATCCTATTCCGGCTATGGCGACAGGTCGCATCTTCATCATTTAGGAAGTCGTGCCTCTACGAATGTGGCAAGTGTGTTTATCGACTGCAGGGCGGGACGCCCTTCTTTCATATCCCTGATAACAACACCGAAGTGCTTTTCAACCTGAAACACGATCTCTATGGCATCGATGGAATCCAGGCCGAATCTCTTTCCAAAGAGTTGTTCGTCATCTTCTATCTCTTCCGGTGTAACGTCTTCGATGTTGAGTTCTTTAATAATGATTTTTTTAAGATCCTCTTTCAATGACATGGTTTTAATGACATCCTGTATGCTTTTGACAACTATCGGAGCAGTGTCCAGAGTTCTTTGAATATTTCAGTTTCTCTTTTTGCGCAGTCCCTGAGGATATCGGCCATGGCCGAATAGCTTTCGGATGGGGACGCACGGTTTTTACAGATTCTCGATCCGATGACAGCGAATTCCCGCCATCTGTCACCTGCACTGGTCATTTTTTCGGAAATTTCCATCAGGCGATCTTCTTTCAAAACGCCACCGGCCTCTTGCAGAAAGGCCGAATACATAAAACGGAATCCACCGCCGCCCGTGCCGATTTCCTCCTGCATCCGGATAACCTGGCCAACGTACAGGGAAGCCTTGCGCTTGCCGAGTTTTCGGGGCCACTTTTCGAACTGGTTTGCCAGAAAACGGATCCCGCGAATGCCCATAAACGGACCTGGCGTTTTCAACATTCGGCGGCAGACTCCCTTTATACCCTTGACAATTGCCCCGGGCAAATCCATCTGTTCCGGAACACGGGTCAAATAATACATCGTACCTTTGGGGGCCAACGGGCCCTCTGCAAAACGGGCCTTTAACAAGTCCTTTTCGGAACAATGTACGGGCTCGGGAAAGACCGGATCGCTGATGAGGTAACCGTGCCCGTTTTTGCCGAACACAACCAGATTGTGCATGTTGAAATGAAACCTGAAAGCGGGCGGAAAATAGGGTAGCCAGTATGCGCCGGTACGGCATGCAACCGGAACTCCCTCAGCAAGTTTTCGATCCATTGCAGACATGGCTTTTTCAGGATCTTTGAATTTTTGCCAGTGGACATCGACGCCAAGCCTCTTTGTAAGGCGCTTGAAAATACCCCCAACCTCGCAGCGATAAGTGGTGAGCGGCAGCTTATTGACCTTGAGAAAGGGCAGGTAGCCGAAAAAAAGACCGCCCCCGATCCCAAAGGCCATGGCTTCGCTGATATTCACACCATAGTGCAAGAGCAGATTCGAGCTCACACCGCTCTCGCAGTGAGCCGATTGTCTATGCGAAAAATTAATTTGCATCTTTTTTCATATTATCGCGATATACGGGTTATTCCAAACCGGGAATTTTAAGCAATTCTTCCACCTCAATATCAAAAATCCGGCCATACCGTTTGAGAATGGAAGGTTTCAGTTTTCTGAACACCGAGGGTTTCAGATGGAGTTTGACACGCAACCGGTTGAAACCAACGTATTTAGAGAGAAGGCTCACATTCATCTGATTTTTTGCCATATGAAAAGCCAGCGGGCTCAGTTTGCCGGCTTTTATTTTTTTTACGGTCTGTGAGATTTCTTCCTCGATTAACGACCACGCCTGATCGTTGGCAATATTTTTCGGTTCCCAGCCGGCGCTCTTTGCCAGGATATAACTTCCGTTTTCATCCACCGCGTAGCAGATCTCGCGCAGATCATCCGTGATCATACCTTTATTCTGGGGGACTTCATTGACTTTCATCCGGTGCTCCGTTGTGTCACGAGAATGCCGGTTTACAGTATGGTTGTCAAAAAAAATCGGGGGAACGCTACATCCTAACCCCCGACATCTAAAAACAGATAAGAGAATAAACCATTGCGGCTGAAATGGCAATACCCGGTTTGATTTCAGATTGATTTTGCCGAAACATTTCAGACCATTGAAAAATCCGGGAATGATGCAACTTCATTGCAAGCGTGAGGTTTTTTCCTCCACTTTCTCGATGATCTTCCCGCAAACCTCCTCGTGACTCAGGCCGGCGCATTTGATTGTGATGTCCGCGTACTTCGTGTAAAGTGTAAAGCGTTCCTCAAACAGATCTGCAAAGCTCTGGTCCGGACGCTTTGCGAGACCTCTTGTCCCGAAGTCATGAATCCTTGATTCAAGGGTATCCAGATCCACATCGAGAAAGATGGCAATTCCACAGGACTTGAGATAATCCATTGCAGAATCGCTGTACACGGCACTGCCCCCGGTGGCTATGACATGGTTGTGAACCGAGAGCCCAAGCAGTATGTCCTCTTCGATCCTGCGAAGACCCGAGTACCCGTCCCTGTCAACGATCTCTTGAAGGGTGCGGCCCTGTGACGTCTGAATAAGGACATCCGTGTCCACATAGTCGCGCGATGTCTGCTTCGCCAGGACCACGCCGACCGTACTCTTGCCCGCGCCGGGCATTCCGATCAATATGAGATTAGAGCGTTCTTCTTCCATGGTTTTCAAAAGCCTTAAAGCCTATATCCATCTCCCTGTCTTTTTTCTGTATTGCAGCCAGGCTTCGGCAAACGTCTCTTCGAGCTTTTTCTCTTCATAATTGATGAATACCATATCCATAAAGACGGCGAATACCAAGACCGCTATATACGGCGTGAAAGATCCCATGAGCATTGCGACCCCCAAAAGGATGAGTACGAACCCGAGATACATGGGATGTCTTGAAATTTTGAACGCCCCTGTTGTGATCAATCTATCGGATTTTTCAAGGGGTTTGACCGTTGTTTCGTTTTTCTTGAAGGATTTATCAGCGGAAAGGTTGATAATAATACCAAACGC
>JAIOSR010000097.1 GCA_021107495.1 Desulfobacterales bacterium
TCGCTAAAGCAATAAAACCTGCTCATGCAATATAAGTCCCTAAAATTAAGATACGAGACACTAGGGTTTGTTTTTTAATCGTTTTATCAGCAAGTAAAAAATATTTAAGTACAAAAACTAATTATCTTTTTTACCTTAAGCACAGCACTCTTAAATAAAAAAGGCTCAAAAGATGACATTATTTACTTCAACGGCCTTATATCTCATCTATAGACAATATGTAGAGCCTTGACATAATATAACGTTGGGCTACGTTCATACTATCGTAATTATTAAGTTTTTCACTCGACCCCTCGACCCCTTGACCCCTGGACTCCTTGAGTCCTGATCATCGATCAACTAATTTGGAGATGATCCAAGTGTTATAAATTTTAAAGGATGCGGCCGACAAAAGAGGACTTAAACTCCCTTTTCATGCATCAGAAGAGGCCCAAAGACCTCTTCTGCGATCACCTTGAAGTCCGAATCAAGGGGGTTGGTGTTACCGAAACACAATTGGTAATAAGGATTTTCGCATTCACCCCGGTTGTAATCGTCCCCTTTCCAGATCTTTAAGGCTTTTTCCAGGGCATCCTCTTCATCTTTGTTTTTTTCAATAAGCATTCGTGCATATTCCCATGAGGACCCTGGAAAAAAATGAAGCGGCACTAAGAGACCGGCCCGGTATCGCTCTAAGAGGCTCTCAAGAATCGCTTCGCTATTTTCTATTGAAGGGTATTCCCACGCAATCCATTCGGAATCCTTGGCGTTCGGCATAAGCCCCGCAAGCATTGAGTTACATGGATAGTGATCCGCCTTGATGGTGTTAAGGGCCAGATGGTAAATCCATACCTTAAGACGATCTTTAGGCTTTACCCTTGCATAGCGGTACCGGACTAATTTTTCAGGGTAAACGGAACGGATACGCCCTGTTATCCTGAAACCCGCTATGTGAAGTTCTACATCAAAGGGTTCAAGGATTTTTTCCTGCATGTGGGGCGCAATTTTTTCAGCAAAGCCTTCGACACCACGGCTGAGTTCTTCATATTTGCATTCTCCTACCGTTCCGTGGGGGAGAAGACCACCTGCCCTTGTGGAAGGCAATAAATCCTTAAGGTTACGGCCTTGAAGCCGTAACTTCATCAGATGATCCTCAAGGAGATACTTTTCAAGGCCCTTTATGTCAAAAGCCTCTCTCTCTTCCAGGACCGAGGCCTTTTCCCTGAGATAAATGAGCAGACCTCTTTCAAGCAGAAACTTTGCCGGGTTGCCGAAAAAGGTGCACAGATCGTCAAGATCAACCGTTTGCCATTCTTCCTGGGACAAATCGGAAAGACCCCTGGAAATAAAAGAGACCGGTTCCCTGCGGTCCCCCATAATACTTTGCGCGGTCCGCAGGTTTTCCCGTGAATAACTGAAAAGCTTTTCGTTTTTCTTGAAATATTCGGGGCTGTAGGACTGTATCCGGTGTCTTGTCACGATATTTGCCAAAATACCCTTGCCGGGAATTTCAAAACCCTGCTCAATGTAGTCCAAAAGTTCGCTTACCAGTACGGATGGGGGAATATGGCTGTTGTCCCGTATGCTCTGGCCCACATGACTGATATACAATGTCTTCCTTGTCGAAAGAATGACCTCCAAAAAGAGATAACGGTCGTCATCTCGCCGGGACCGATCTCCCTTTTGGGGCTTTTGCGCCATGAGATCAAAGCTTAAAGGTTTGGACTGTTTGGGATAGGCATCATTATTCATACCAACTAAGCAGATGACCTTGAAGGGAATGCTTCGCATGGGCAGCATGGCGCAGAACGTAATGCCGCCGGCAATAAAACCCGAACCAAAGACTTCCCTTTCAAGGCAGTGGCCCAGGTGCCATTTGATGACGTTGATGTCGATCTTTTCGTCAAAGGCCGTTATCTCCTTGATCCCTGCCAGGTCACCGAGTGTGCCCCGTATAACCTGCATTTCCCTTTCCGTGATTTCATCCGGCATGAAAAAATCTTCAAGAAGTTCTCTCAGTTCCTGGGACCACTCACTCAGGGTGCGAGGCCTGCCAAGAGATATGATATGCCTGATGAGCAGCTCTATGAATTCCGTGAGTCTTCCCAGGACAAGGGCGTCTCCACCTTCCAGATAATCGTAAGGGAGGACCCCGCCGAACATGTTTTCATCAAGGCCGGGCATGGCATATCCCAAAAGGAGTCTTGTAAGCCCCGCCCTCCAGGTGTTTTCGGAAAAGCCGGGAAGCCCCATGTCGGCCCGGCTTCGCCCGTCGATTCCCCACCGTATCCGCGTATCCAGCACCCACCTTTGAATAAGGTCAAGGTGGGCTTCTTCAATACCGAACCTGAGACGGACTGCTGGCGATTCTAAAATGGCCATAACCTGAGAGGCCCCGAACCGGGAGCCTGAAAGATCGAGGATTGATAAAAATGTATCGATAATCTCGCTTTCCCTGCGGACACTTCGATCTGCAATACTAAAAGGGATTTTCCTTTTATCGTCAGCCGGGACATCAAATACGGCCCTAATATAGGGAGTGTACGCCTCTATATCGGGCGTCATGACCAAGACATCTTCAGGGCTCAGGTCCGGGTCCTTTTCAAGCATTTCAAGAAGCCGGTCGTTCAAGACCTCCATTTCCCTCATGGGACTGTGACACGAATGGACCTGGATGGACGCGTCATTTTCGTCGATGCTCTTTTTATTGTCCAACCTTTGCTCCGCGTCCCGAAGGTTCAGGATGTCGGACTTAACAAAGGAAAGCAATCCGTCTTCTTTATGATCCTGAAAACATGCAAACTCTTCCACATGGGTCTCGTTTACCAGATCAAAAAAATCCCTGCCCAATGCCCCCATGGATCCAAGAAGGCTGTTCCCCTTTTCCAGGTGCAGTTCTTCGAGGGTGAGATTTTTTCCGTCCCGTACAAACACTTTTCTTTTCATCTCCCATTCAGAGACAATATCGCCCCAGTATTCCCTGCAGGGATTCATGAGAAACAGGTTTACTTCCGTAACCCGGCTGATAGCGGAAAAGATCTGTATGTGAAACCGGGGAAGTGCGGATATGCCGAAGACCGAGACCCTTTCGGGAAGGCCCTTTAAGCGGGAGGGGGATCCCTTAATCGCCTTAATGAGTTCCTTCCCGAGCGCGGCCCTGTGCCCTTTTCCGCATTCTTTGACCAGTTCTCTAAAGAGTTGGGCCTGCCAGTGTTTTTCCTTTCCCTTTTCCCACTCAAAAATCATCTGCGGCCTGAAGAGGAGGTACTGGTCAATGGTGTCTGCTATCCGTTCGGAAAGCTGGAGACGCTTAAGCCCGTCCCCTTCATCTTTGAGATAGGCGCCGAGACCCTCAAAACCGGGTCTGGTGATGCAGGAGGGAAGAAGTTTCATTATGCGCCATGTGATTATTTCAGAGTCAAAGGCTGAACGTTCCGGAAGGTCGGAAAGGACACTGCGAAAGACATCCCGGACAAAGGCATTGGGGAAGGGGAACTTCAGGTTTGCACATATCCCCTGGCGACGGGCCAATTGCATGGATACCCAACGCTCCATGCCCCTGCTCTGGACCACGATAACTTCGGCATCAAAAGGAGATGCAAGCGGTTCGCGCAGGAGTTCCGCCAATTTATCGGCTAAAATTTCCAGCCTGTTGCTGGTGAACAATTTCAGGCCA
>JAIOSR010000216.1 GCA_021107495.1 Desulfobacterales bacterium
ATCTTTCCCTTGACCGGAGAATACGTCCCTGAGTTCAGCATCCAGGTCGACCAGCTCGACAATAAACTTCCTGTAGTTTGATTCATAACTTGAGGCATTTTTCGGATCCACTTTCAAAAGGGCATCAAGTATATTCCGGGCCTGGACCATCACCAACGGGGGAGAAAGCCAGACGTGCGGGTCCTTGATTCCTTCAGATTGGTCAGTCCTCATGGGGGTTTTTTCAATACCGCTCTCCGTGTGCACAACAAGCAATCCGGGGTTGGCCGCGACAATTTTTTTCAGCCACGCCTTTTCAAAAGGAACCCCTATAGCGTAATAGATTCTGGACATTGAAAGGGCGACCATCTGACCAGGCTTAGGCTCGTAAGTGGCAGGACTTGCGCCGGGCTTTACCATGATCGAAACCTTGACGAGTTCGCCCCCGATCTTTTCCACAAAGTATTTTTGAGGAACAATGCTCACGAATACCGGGATACCCCCTGCTGCCATGGCGGATTGAGCCCAGATCATTGCATAAAAAAACAGAGCTACAGAAATAATGAATTCAAAACGTCTCATAATCAAATTTGACAAACTTACAAATCAAGGATGCGGGCCCCGGTATTTAAATTCCGGAGCGGTAAAGTATAAACTATTCTTGCTCAGAGATAAAGGATGTCCTTTTTTTTCCCCCTTTCTCCAGCCTCTCTCACCATCAAATAGCATAACCCGAACGTCTATGCCTGTACAAGAATTATTAATGTGATTCCCCAATCCTTCCCCATATTGTTTCTGGAATGACGACGATTCATGGGAGAATCCTTTACCGGTACTTGCATTTATAAATCGAATATGATAGTTTTCCAAAAATTATTCATCGTTTCCCTGCCTTACTTGCCGCGCCTTAGCGGGGCGTACATGATGCTCCTTTCTAATACAATGTTATGAACTATTGAGGAGGCCACTAAGAAAGCAATGGGTCATCCCGATTAAATTAAGGAGGGTTTAATTATGGCAATTCTGGAGGAACCTGTCAAAGGTGTACCTAAAATCAAAAATTACGTGGATGGGGAATGGGTTGAGTCAAAAGGTGAGGTTATGGATGTTGTCAATCCGCTTACCTGTGAAACTATTGCACAGGTCGGAATTTCAACCAGGGAAGAAATAGATGATGCCATACAGGCAGCCAAAGAGGCTTATGTTGATTGGAGAAGGACCCCACCCGTTGCCAGATGCAGGTATCTCCTAAGGTTAGGCCAGCTATTGGAAGAAAATTTTGAGGAATTGAGCAGGGTTCAGACACAGGAGCACGGCAAAACCATTGATGAGTCCAGGGGAGAAACCAGGCGCGGTATCGAAAATGTAGAAGTCGCCTGCGGGATTCCAACCTTGATGCAGGGTGCCAGTGCGGAGGATATTGCTTCGGGTATAGATGAGTATCTCATGCGTGTGCCCTTAGGCGTTTTTGGTATCATAAGCCCCTTTAACTTCCCTTTCATGATCCCCCTCTGGTCTGCTCCCTATGCCGTGGCAACCGGAAACACGGTCGTTATCAAACCGACTGAACAATGCCCCATTAGTCAATCAAAACTTGCCGAATTGGTAGATGAGGCCGGTTTTCCCCCAGGGGTATGGAACGTCGTAAACGGCGAAAAAACAGTTGTCAACGGAATGTTGGAACATCCTGATATTAAAGGGATCACCTTCGTCGGCTCTACCCCCACGGGAAGAGATGTTATTTTTCCCAAATGTGGTGCCACCGGCAAGAGGTCGATTGTCCAATGCGGTGCGTCAAATATGATGGTCGTAATGCCGGATTGTAATGTCAGGGGAACGGTTCCGGCTCTCATGACATCATTTTTCGGTAATGCGGGCCAGCGATGCCTGGCGGGTCAGAATCTCATTGTTGTCGGCGAAGATGACGGTTTTTACAATGAATTTATGGAGGCGGTTACTGCAACGGCAAAGGAGATAATTATTGGGAACGGGCTTGATGAATCCGTCCAGATGGGTCCGGTGAAAGATGTGCAGAAAAAGGAAAGAATACTGGGTTACATAGAGTCGGGTCTAAAAGACGGGGCAACCCTCAGGCTGGATGGTCGAAAACCGAATGTTGTCGGCGGTTATCCTGACACATGTTTTCTGGGACCAACAATCATGGAGAATGTCAGACCGGAGATGAGAGTAGTTACCGAAGAAATTTTCGGACCTACTATGGGTGTTATCAGGGCAAAAGACCTGGATGAGGCCATACAAATATGTAATGATAACCCATATCACAACGCGGATGCCATTTTTACATCCAGCGGAAAAGATGCCCGTAAATTCCAGTACGAGGTTAACTGTGGCAGTATAGGCATAAATATCGGCATAGTGGCGCCCATGGCGTTTTTCCCATTTAGCGGTATGTCAGGGTCTTTTTATGGAATACTTCATACGCAAGGGAAAGAAGCCGTTCGTTTCTTCACTGAAAGCAAGGTCTGTATTCACAGGTGGATATAGTTAAGGGAGACAAATAAAAATGAAACTACAGACAACCGCTGAGACAATAAGCTTTGTTAAAGAGCTTGAAGAGAAATCGGCAAAGTTCTACGAAGATGTATTTCGAAAGTATTCTAAAGATGAAGATGTCTTGCTCACTTTTGCCGGGGAAAACAAGAAATATTTCACCCAGATTCAAAGGGCCTATTATTCGGTTATCTCGGATGCAATTGAGGGTTGTTATGCCTTTAAGCTGAATTCGGATGATTATGAATTTGAAACTGCTCTTGCGGAAGATGCAACCTATTCGGACGCATTGGCCAAGGCCATAGAAATAGAGGAGAAAATCCTGGATTTTTACCATGTTGCGGCAGATCAATCCATGTCTCTTATGGCCGATGTTCCAAGGAACTTCAAAATCGTGGCAAAAAAAAGGAAAAACCGTATCCCGACGCTTGAGTCTCTTGGTTAAAAAATTTCATTGATGAACTACCCCGCCGCAGAGCAGCGGGGTATCCCAGGAACATTGAACGCCCCAAAGGGCGGGGAATTAAACCCTGAAAGATTAAAAGGTTTACAGTTATGAGTGAAAAAAAACGTGTTTCCTGCCCTATCAAGCACGTTAATTTCTATATCGTTACATACGATGATGGAAGTCATAAGGTAAAATGTGTCAATATAAAGCTCTGTGGTGATTCGTGCCCCTACCTGAAAGATCCCGGTTTTAAGACCGAGTATAAAAGAGCCCCAGGATATAAGGCTAAGTAGGCCCTGACTCTGCAAAACCATATCGGGAAAAGCATAACTCCTCAAAAAGTCAGGATAAAGCGGTTCCGAAGGCCCTGATAGCGGATGTGCCAGTAAGATCCAATAAGGTTTTGCGCCTTACCGTTCTAAGTCAATATGACCGAAATGATATCCTTAATTGATACGAGCCTTCTCTCTCTTTTTGTGTGCCTTTTCTTTTCGATTGGTACCGTTGGATCATGGAGGATGTTATACGCTTTTTAAACCCATTTAAAGAAAGGTTTTCCTCTCTTCGAATTACTCATCCTAAAAACAGAGTTTCAATCATTTTCCTTTAAGATAGCCTGTTGATACCTAATCTTCAATTCTTTGATTGTTTTCAGTCATTATCAGCATCAATGCATCAATCTCAAAATCACCTAAATGGCCAATTTCGTTCAGCACCTAAGAAATTGATTTTTTTGTATTAATTCAACAATGAATCCTATTGTGGCTATTTCTTGTGGTTCAAATCAACCATTTTAATCGAATTTTTGCATTTTTTTCAAAATAGGCAAGAACTCTAAAAACATCATAAATCCAACAGATTATAATACTAACGGCGAATGGAATGGTTTTTGCTTGTTATTTTTTAATTCACCTCTGTTAATTCGTTAACGAACATTCAAGTCAAGAACTTAACTAATAAAATATTGCTTCCTTAATACAATTAAAGATCTACATCATTATCTTATCACGTTTAAAAAATAATTTTTCTCTCAGACCATAAAAGATATTTGTGCCTAATATGTAA
>JAIOSR010000427.1 GCA_021107495.1 Desulfobacterales bacterium
GGCTCGTCACCAAAATCTATGGGAAACTTCTGGTTCAGGTAGCCTGCCAAGTACATGATATAAAGCTATTTCTGTACATCTGAAGGTCTTAAATCCATAAGATTTTCTGGTAGTGACTTTTACCTTGTTGTTTAAACCCTCTACGATTCCAGCTGATATGACCTTTTTTGCTCTAAACCAGTTAAGAATCAGTTCCCTGTGCTTCCGTATGCTCCGGGCCTGTTTCTTCATAGGTTCGATTTTAGACCTCATTACCCTGGTACACCACCTGTCAAGGAATTTACCTGCCCAAGCTGGTGATGTATAACTCCATAAACCATCCAGATCCTCTTTTAGAAGATAAGCCCTGACACTTTTGAGGTTGTATTGCAGAAGATCCTTTAATTTTATTTCCTGTGTTTCTGTTAGGTTCTCCTTGCGTTTCAGCAGGCACCAACGAGATTTTTTCAGAACTGGTTCATATCCGTCATTATTCATTTTACGGTATTCTTCCGCCCTGACTTGATCTATGGCTTTGTTAATATTTGACACTACGTGGAACCGGTCTAAAACATGAATAGCCTGGGAAGCCTTCTTTTTAATGACTTTCAGATATGGTTTCCACATATCTGAGCAAATATAGCTCAATCCCTTGCTGCGATCTTTTCCTAAAAACCGGAAAAATCTGAGCAGTGTTTTGACTGTTCTATCTTTACCAATCCATAAAAGACGGACATTCTCAGAGTTTATCTGGTATACCAGTGTCAGATATTTATGACCTTTATGCCAAAGGACTTCATCAACACCTATTGATTCAATCCCTGACAGATCACGATGCTCAAGACCCCAATCAACTATATATCCAACAGCCCTGAACACCTTGCCCCAGCTGGTTCTGAAATTTATTGCTACATCTTTCCATGACAATTTCTTTGACCAGTGAGCAAGAAACTGCATATAAATTTTGGTCTGGTGCTGCTTCCCTGAAGCCCATGGAACAGATTCTACATGGATTCCGCATTCAGGGCACTCAACTCTGCGCATGTAATATACAAAGAATACCAGAAAACCCCAAAATGGGACAAACTCAAACCGTCTGGCTTTTTTCCCAGTATCATAACAGGGTGCAGGCCTATTGCATATTGAGCAGATTACAGATGAGTTCTTTCTTGGTTTAATTGTAACCTCAATAACATCCTCACCCTGAAAATCTGAAAAATAGGCATCTGCATAAACAAAAGACTTGAACTTATGGCATTTATTAAGGATAGTTTTAATCAGCATCTATTGTCTTTCTTTTGGATTGTATTTTGTTTCGCAAAACATAAATATCAATCCCGGACAATAGATGCTACTCAATTTTTAATCATATTCACCCACAGATTCTGGTGACGAGCCCATTTCTTTAACTTTTTCCTCATGTTGGCGATGCGATTTCCATGAATACATGCAATTGATAATTGCTTCTTCACATTCCTCAATTTCTAATTTATGTAAAAAATTAGGATAGATTGTTTTTATTTTTTTCAACTCATTTTTTGTGGACGTAATTAAATTGGATTTTGTGTCACGAACATCGATTAATTGCATGATACTATCAGTTTTGCTTCCTAATTTATTTATTATTCGTTTGTAATTATCTGCATGAACTTTTTCCGAAATTGAAAAAGCGTGAAACATGTATGCAATATTAGGAAACTTTTCAGTCAGTGCCTTTTCGACGTACCCTAAATAATGTTTGTGGGCAGTCATTTCTGATTTAAAGGCCTTTTTGAGAACCAAGATTGTATTGGGATAGTCGATTTTTGGTTGGTTTTGCTCTGCATCAATTGCGTATGCGCGGTGAGGAAACAATAGGAATGAAGAGGCAGAAAGATATATAAATTCTCTTCTTGAAAATTTATCCATCATTTGACTCCTTTTTTTGCTTGCTTAATATGTTGATTTTAACTGCCAAACTACTCAGTTCTACAAGGATATACGACGACACAATAACAAATCAACAGGGAAAGGTAAAGTCCGGCGCGGCAATGCGCTGGCCGATGACGCTGTTGCCTTATGCCCATGCGAAGCGGGGCATCAGCGTGGAAAATTCTTAAAAAACTGCCAGATGACATTGGCCGCATCATAACCGTGCAGCGGATGATCAGCCGGAAGGGCGTCGGTGAAATGGGGCCCCGGCCACACATGCCCCCAGTTCTTCAGGGTGTGGAGTTGAACTTGAATATTGTCCCTGCAGCCGCGCCACGTGCTGCGGATGACCCTTCCCTGGTAAAGCGACACAATTTCGGCCCGGGGTGCGCACCGGTTTTGCTGCAGCCAGAATTTTGCGGATGCGGCCACCGAAAGGTACTCCCGTCCGCCGACTTTACCCTTTGCGAGGCCGCCTTCATAGGGGACCGCTTTATCCTGTAGCCCGTGGAAAATAATTACCGGTAAAGGGGCTTCGGGCGCTTTAATCTGCCATAGAGACGCCCGGGGACCGGAACGCCCGCCGATGGCGGCCGCCAGGGGGGCAATGGCCGCCAGCCGGTTCGAATGCTCAGATCCGAAGCGATGGGTCAGCATGCCGCCGTTTGAAAAACCGACCATGTAGATGCGGCGGCGATCGACATTGACTATGCGGCAGGCATCTTCGATAGCCTGTTCGATGAAGCCGACATCATCCACATCATCGGAGGCCGCCTTTCCGCAACAATGCCCGGCATTCCAATGTTGCAGCAAACCGAAAATGCCGATGCCGTTGGGATAGAGCACGAAAAAATTCTCCCTGTCGGAGAGGTCGCTAAAACCGGTTTGCTTTTCCATGGACCGGGCTGTTTCGAACGCGCCATGTATGACAATTACCAAAGGCAGTGGCTTCGATGACTCCCAGCGGACGGGTACATGCAGGCGATAACTGCGTTTAAACCCGTTGTAACGGATGTTCACGTGGCGGGTGTAAGATAGACCACTTTTGAGATGATTTGACTTGAGAACGGGCGTACAGGCGCAAAGAAGAAAACAGCATAAAAGTGCAAGCAGATGTTTCAACATATCAGAAATACCTTTTGACGTTGGCGAGACATTTGGGGGCATTGCGTCGGCAATAGGCCACCCAGGCCTTTGATTTTTGCTTTTCCGGGATTGAAGAAATCCACAAACTAATCTGTAATCTCCAAATATATTGTTGGCTCGGCAACAGTCTATCAAGCCCGTAGCCTCACCTGATAATCAGAAGGTAAATCCTTGCTTGTTTCGCATTATGTGAGATATTTCCTTGGTCATGTTGAAGGCAAGGTCTGCGAGCTCGGGTTTCATCATTATGGTGTCACAGGCGGGCAGCAACCACGAAGACGATGCCAGCAACTCTTCATCAATACCCTTGTTGACAAGAAGGGTGATGCCTTGCTCAAGTCTTTCTACCAGGCTTTGAACGTTTTCCTTCGCTATTAACTCATTGCTGACAGGTACTATGCCCCAAGCCAGCATTCCTCCACGCTCCAGAAAGGACCTAAATTCCTTATGGTGGAGGGCTATCTTGTCTGAGTATTGATAGGCATCAAAATTGATGACATCCACACTAGAGTCCGTGAGCAAGCTCCAGTCGATATTAGCACAGCAATGTATCCAGGTAAGGCAATTCAATCCTTCAAATCCCCCGTTTATGGCGTCTATTATCTCTTCTCTTGTCCCGGTTCCTCCTGCAGAGGTAAAGCTAACCAGCGTTGTCTCGGGCAGACCCGCCACTACTTCGACCCCTGGAAGTTCTTCCTTTATTTTTTTCTCCAGCCACCTTGACTTTATACTTGTTGCCTTAATCAGCATATCCCGCAGGGTCTCATTATAGAAAGAAGGGTTTCCGTCGAGTTGTTTTATCGCATCGGCTAAAAGCACTGGTCCTGCAGTCTGGAAGACAACCCACTTCAGCTCAGGTGGTCGTGCTTCTTTAAGCCTTTCAAGAAGTGCAAAAAAACCAGGCGCCGCCTTAGGGGTTGTCGCGAAATAATCCAGATCCTGTTCTTCATATCTGTCATAAAATTCAAGGAGCTCCTGTTCTTTTTCAGGTGATGGATCTAAGAAAACCTGCCGCTTCTCACGATCAAAAACCAGGCAAGGGATTCCTTCCAGCATATGTTTCATGCTGCCGCTTAATACCGGCAGACAAGGAGCTTCTGGGAAATTTGCCAAGATCACCTGAATTGCCCTTTCCAGATCCCGGTGTGGAATATAAGCCATCATGGTCGCTGCAAAATTTGGTTTATCAACTTTCATATCCATTTTTCACTTTCTCTTCTTCTCACTGCGTACACTACCCCCGGCTAGCCGATTAGAACTTCTCCTGCTTCTCATAACATGGAATGCAGGTTGGCTTCTCGCCCATTTGCCGGATACGCGATTCCATGACGCTCTCACCGCAGAAGGCACAAGGTATTGACTTGTGGATTCTGGCCGGTTCAGGTTCGGGAATGAAAGTTGGGGTCACGGAAAGGATGCTGTTGTTTGAAGCAGATAGAATCCATTTGATAAAGGCGCTTCGGTTTTCGCGCAAGCCCCCGGGAACTCCCTTTCCGTGAAAAAGAACACGGACACCCGACCGTGATGACCGGGAGTAGATGGTATAGACCTGCTTCCCGTAGTCGCGAAACAGCAAATTACCTTTACCGAACGTGCAGCCTGTAACACACTGCAAAGCGTCAACACCGCACGCGTCATTTTCGACGATTGCTACCAGTTCTTCGTCTTCAGCACTTAAGGATTCAAGCCTTTCCATTGCGGCGGTGGCCATTTTGTAACCTATAGCCAGCCCGGGGCATTCATGCCCGTGGAACCGGATAATTTCTTCGTATGTCATCTGATATCTCCCCTTGTCTTAGGTTCGAACGAAAAAGGATAGTTGACAGGGCCATTCCGCAGAAAGTGGCAAAAGCAATTGATTTGATATACTCGACTACCTTTCAGTAGGCACTCTGTGGCCCTGGGCAACTCAACCGACAGGCTCGGAAATTTGGTTTTCTTTTAGTTTTTTCCAAATGTATAAATACCTAAAATTATTTGTTGCCGTTTGGGTTGATCGCTTCCAGTTCCTCCCATCGCTCATATGTTATGGCAAGAGATTGTTCCAGTTCTTCAATTCTTGTCTTGGCTTGAATAATGAGCGCGCTTTCCTGTCTGTAGAATGAGGGGTCTGCCATGAATTTATAAATTTCCTGCTGTTCAGTTTCCATAGCCTCAAATTTCTGTGGCAGACTCTCCAGTTCGCGTGCTTCCTTGAATGTGAGTTTTCTCGGCCCCTCAGGCTTTAGTTTCCTTTTTGGTTTCTTTTCAGGCTTAGGTTTTGTCTCTGCTATCTCTGCCGGTCGTTGTATAAGCCAGTCATCATAGCCTCCGGCATATTCCTGTACCTCGGCTTCTTTCTCAAAAACAAAGGTGGAAGTAACTACATTATTCAGAAGTGCACGGTCGTGACTGACCAGAAGAACCGTGCCTTTATAATCAAAAAGCAGTTCCTCCAAGAGCTCCAAGGTCTCGGCGTCCAGGTCATTTGTTGGTTCGTCTAACACCAGGATATTAGCAGGTTTTGTAAAAAGCTTAGCCAAAAGCAACCGATTTCGCTCTCCGCCGGAAAGTATTCGGACTGGTGAACGTGCCCGATCCGGGGTGAAGAGAAAATCCTGCAAATAGCCGATGATGTGCTTCTGCCTCCCATTAATAGTCACCATGTCGTTGCCTTCTCCGACATTATTGATGACCGTATCATTTCCATCAAGCAGGGCTCGATGCTGGTCAAAGTAAACGGCTTCAAGGTTGGTGCCGAGCTTGACTGAGCCTTGTTGCGGTTTAAGATCGCCAAGCAACAAACGAAGCAGGGTGGTTTTGCCGGAACCATTCGGCCCGATAATGCCTACTCTATCGCCACGCAGAATTGTGGTGGAGAAGTTTTGGATAATTATTTTATCATCATAGCCGAATGTGACCCCTTTTAACTCTGCAACAAGTTTTCCCGATGGCGCCGCCTCCTGGATGTGCATATGGGTTAGGCCGACAATTTCCTGCCTGGCCTTAAACTCTTTACGCATTTGAACAAGGTCTCGAACCCTTCCCTCATTTCTGGTACGCCTGGCTTTGA
>JAIOSR010000321.1 GCA_021107495.1 Desulfobacterales bacterium
CTCAAACTTGTCCAGAAGAACGTCCCGGACCTGGTTATCCTCGATGTGCGATTACCGGGAATGAATGGACTTGAGACCTTTCAGCATATCCACAAAATCGAATCGAAACTCCCGGTCATAATCATGACCGCTTTCGGCACCACTGAAACCGCAATCGAAGCAACTAAAATGGGCGCTTTCGATTACATCCTCAAGCCCTTTGACATCCCTGACATGCTTCTTGTTATTGGACAGGCCTTGGAAGCGGGCCGTTTTATGAGGTCGCCCGTAGACATGAATGCTATACCCGGTAAGGCCTCCCGGGAGGCCCTGATTGGCCGGAGCAGACCCATGCAGGATGTATACAAGGCAATCGGCCGCGTGTCTCCTACGGATGCCACGGTGCTTATACGGGGAGACTCCGGCACGGGAAAGGAACTAGTGGCCAGGGCTGTCTATCAACACAGCCTGCGGGCAAACAAGCCATTCCTTGTAATCAACTGTGTGGCAATACCTGAAAATCTGTTGGAAAGCGAGCTGTTCGGGTATGAAAAGGGCGCCTTTACAGGGGCTGTCCACCGCCGTGTAGGGAAAATTGAACAGGCCCATGGCGGAGCTGTTTTTTTAGACGAAATCGGCGATATGCCTGCCAGCATACAGGCCAAGATATTAAGATTGCTTCAGGAAAAAAGTATCGAACGTCTCGGGGGCCGGGAAACAATCCCCGTGGATGTGCGAATCATAGCCGCCACCAACAGGAACCTGGAAGAGGCCCTTTTAAAGGGCCGTTTCCGTGAAGACCTTTATTATCGGCTCAAGGTGGTGACCATCTGGCTTCCTCCCCTTCGCGAACGGCCTGGTGATATTCCCCTGCTCACGGAATATTTTCTCTCTAAGTATGCAGAGGAAGTAAACATGGATAACCCGGGGATAACTGTAGAAGCAATGGAAATACTCAACAACTATTCATTACCGGGCAATGTTCGGGAGCTTGGCAATATCATACAGAAGGTATTGATATTCAACCGCGGTGCGCCCGTCCGCCCCGTAGACATTTCACAGGCAATCAGTGGTGAAGATACAGGGAAGGGGGTCGGGAGTGAAACAGGTGATGAGGCAATCCGGCAATGGATGCGGAAGGCCCTGGCTTCCAAAATAACGGAACATATGTTTGATTCATGCATGGATCGATTTGCCAGTATGCTCATAAGCGAGGCCCTCAATCTGACAGGCGGAAACCGGTCGCGGGCAGCCAAGATCTTAGGGCTTTCAAGACCCACCCTTCATTCCAAAATCGAAAAATACGGCCTCAAATTTGAGACCTCGGTCAAGGGTGAATAACCTGTTTTCAAGTGCGTTTTCCCCATAGAGCTTCTCACTCCGAATACCCGGGTTTCATTTACAATATGAAAAAAACCCGGACACAAATTCCTTAAGACACGATACCCACTATAACAAAAAATGCGTGTTATTTCGAAAACTTAGATTGTGTTAAAGGTCTGGCTTTTTTTTGGCATGTAGTTTGCTCCTCTTTCAGCTAAATAATTTTTATGGATCATCTCCCAATTAGTTGATCGATGATCAGGATTCAAGGAGTCCAGGGGCCAAGGGATCGAGTGAAAGACTTAATAATTACGATGACATGAACGTAGCCCAACATTATATTATGTCAAGGCTCTATATATTGCCTATAGACGGAATACAAGGCCGTTAAAATAAATAATGTCATCTTTTGAGCTTTTTTTATCTAAGCGTGCTGTTTTTAAGGTAAAAAAGGATGATTAGTTTTTGTACTTAAATATCTTTTTCTTACTGATAAAACGATTAAAAAACACTTGAATCCTTGAACCCTGGAATCCTCGGCCCCTTTCTCCCAACTAATTGGGAGAAGAACCAATCCCGATTATCCTGTGGATAGGAGGATTTCCGATTAAATCAGATATGATTACCAAATAATTTTTTCTTTAAAATTAAACTTGCGGTAATGAATGCTGTAAAATCGATTATAATCGCTAAAAACCATTGTGGTATTGCTGATAAAAAAAACTGCAGGTCTATTTTTGGAACTGTAGCAAAACTACTGAACAGCAAACCTGTTAAAAAAGGTAAAATGCTTATGATGACAATTGGTAAAGAAAACCTGAAATTTCCAAAAAGGCATTTTAGCCCCAAAGATATGCTTGGGAGTCTTTCCTTTGTAAAAAAGACTATTGGAAATATATATATTGCTATTATATCTACAACTACTGAAGTAGTTCCGGTAATAATTTTTGTATTCAATTCAAAGAGCAAACTGATAAATAACAAAACTAAGTTAGGGATATGCAGTATCAGGCTGACTATAAAATAATTCCACCAATGATCTCTAAATAACTGTCCCCACGAGACTTCCCTTATGTTGTTGATGATTGCTATAAACCTACCATAAATCAAAGGATATATAACAATTAACAAGAGCTTGGAAAAAACCAGCAATGGGCTTCCAAGATTCTTATCTGAATTTAGCAGGAAAGGGTATGGGGCAAAAAAAATAATAGTTGGAATTAGTATTAGTGCGAAATTGGATTTTATTAAATCAATCGCCCCTATAAAATATGGCCATATTGAGTTATTCATCTAATTTTTATTATCACCGTCCTAAGGCAAAAGGCTTGATATATCAGTTGAATCTATATCCATCTCCCTGTCTTTTTCCTGTATTTCAGCCAGACTTCACCGAACGTCTCTTCGAGCTTTTTCTCTTCATAATTGATGAATACCATATCCATAAAGACGGCGAATACCAAGACCGCTATATACGGCGTGAAAGATCCCATGAGCATTGCGATCCCCGAAAGGATGAGTACGAACCCGAGATACGTGGGATGTCTTGAAATTTTGAACGCCCCTGTTGTGATCAATCTATCGGATTTTTCAAGGGGTTTGACCGTTGTTTCGTTTTTCTTGAAGGATTTATCAGCGGAAAGGTTGATAATAATACCAAACGC
>JAIOSR010000406.1 GCA_021107495.1 Desulfobacterales bacterium
CCAAAGAGAATAGCTGGCGATAATAGTGAAGCGCTCCGATTTGCCTACCATGTCGGTTGTTAAACCGGTCTTGAGCATCTTTTTTCTAATTGCCCGACACGCGATACATGGATCAGGATCATTTTTTATGGAATCATCCGTCACTCCCACATCGTGCCATGTTATTTTAATGCCTCGTTTACTCCAATAGTTTTCAAGCCTCTCAATTTCTTCATCAATGTACCTGTGAACCGGAAAAACCGCGGTATGTACCTCGAATTCAAATCCAAATTCGATTCCCGCTTTCAACATTAAATGCAAAGCAAGAGATGAGTCCTTTCCTCCTGAATATAACAAAAAATTCCTGCTACCATCTAAACTCTCCAGTATGGACCGGTTATCTTCTTTCCATGAATCAAAGCTTGGTTCCAGGCTCATATCATCCCCTTTAAGCAAATGGTTTGAATAACGCTATGTCACTACTCAGCCGTGTCAAAGCTTCCCGGTTTATCTCGACGCCAAGCCCCGGTCCGTCTAAGGGGCCTGCCTCACCTCCCGGGCCGAAAGAAACATGTTCAAGCGTAATATTTTCCTTTAATAAAAACGAATCGTAACAACCATCATAGAACAATGCATCGCGACAGAGAAGACAAAGCACCCTGCCCGCAGCGGAAAGTAATCCTGACTCGCCTAAGTGACAACCGACCTGAAAAGAAATCCCGTTTTTTCGCAAATAGTCAATTATCCCGAGCGATTTTCTGAGACCACCACACTTGGATAATCTGACATTTACCATTTTATAGATATCTTCTTTAGCGATGGTTTCCACGTCACTTAATGAACATGCCAGTTCATCGGCCACCAGGGTCACACCATTATTTTTCATAAGTTGTGCAAAATCAGGCAGGTCAGGTTCATCAGGGGTCAAAGGTTGTTCAACAAAGCGGATATTATATTCCTTGAGGAGAGGCAGAAGCCTTCGGACTGAATCGAAGTCCCATGCATTGTTTGCATCTATCCTCAGGACATAATCCTCTCCAAATACCAATTTAATTGCTTCCAAAGAATTCTTGTTCTGTTGAAAATCCTTGCCCAGTTTCATTTTTATGTTATTAATCCCAACACCCTTGATCAAGTTGCACATATTAAGTATTTTTTCTTTGTCCTCAAGGGTTATCATGGCTCCGTAGCAAACCCTGCTCGAAAAGAAATCCTGTGGAAAATATTGAATAACAGACCGGCCTTGCACCTTGCCCAACGCATCCAAAAGGGCCATCTCAAGGGCACAAATTGCGGAGTTATGTTCCTTTCCTTCAGGAAGACCGTCTACAAAATCCCATATCTGCAAAACATCATTCAGTTTCCAGGGAAAAGAATCCTGCCTTATGAGAAGGCCCAGACTACCCATAGCACTTTCTTGTGATTCACCTGTGACTCCGGGTCTTGGCGCTCCCTCTCCGTAACCTGTTATCCTGCCGTTTTCGGCAATGACTTCAACAACGATGTTCTCCGCCGATGTCTTTGTACTCCGGGAATGAGAGAACGCCCCGGAAAACGGAAGAGATGTTTTATATGCCTTAACCCTGTCAATTACCATTATTTCGGTCTTAGAAACCTGTGTTACAAGAGGTTAAACGGTTGAAAATATTAGAGGTTCAACTTGATAAGAGCCTTCCTTTTTGTTTGGGAGTGTAGTGGGATTAGCCTTATGTGTCAAGGATAGAAACAATTTCGGTATCATGTGTGGCTGCCGGGTCAGAAATGATTGATCGCCGGCTAAAGGCAGGAAAATGTTTTTGACCTATGTCCGGAAGATCTGATATCTTAAAAATTTTGAGTAAGGCCTTAATCGAAATAGTCGGCACTTTAACGCCACGAAAAAGAGATGCGGGTTTCAGAGAAATCCGAATAGAATGGGAGAGAAAAATCCATGAGCAGGTATTTGTTAATAGATATTGGTGCGGGAACAATGGACGTCCTCTACCATGATGAAGAATCAGGTATCCATTACAAGGCGGTTGTCAGGTCTCCTGTCATTAGTCTTGCAGAAAAGATAGAAGCGGTTAAGGGAAAACTGTTAATCACCGGAGTTGAAATGGGTGGAGGACCCATCTCAAAGGTTCTCAGCCGACGTGCAAGGGAGGCCGAGGTCATCATGTCATCCTCATCTGCCGCCACAATCCATCACAACCTGGACAGGGTGAGGTCATTGGGTATAAGAGTTATCGAAGATCATGAAGTGGACGATTTGTTAAAAAAAGAAGAATACGGAAGTCTCACCATCGGCGACCTTGAGGTTGACCGGTTACAAAACATTGTAGAAGGATTCGGGGTGCCATTTGATTTTGATGTTGTAGGGATATGCGCTCAGGACCACGGCGTGCCGCCTGACGGAGTATCTCACCTCGATTTTCGTCACAATATTTTTAGCATCGGTCTGGATGAAAACCCGTATCCCCATAACCTTCTTTATAAGAGCAATGAACTACCGGCCACGTTTAGCCGGCTAACTGCTATCTCAAATAGTGCCATGGCATTGCCGGCCAAAGAAATTTACATCATGGACAGCGGCATGGCTGCAATCTTAGGGGCATCAATGGACATACGGGCGAGATCAAATGAAAAGATGTTGCTTTTAGATGTTGCGACCTCACACACTCTGGGCGCAGCCCTGGATGGAGATGAAATCGCCGCCTTTTTTGAATACCACACGCATGACATAACGCTCAAACGTCTGGAGTCGCTGCTGGTGGAATTGGCCGAGGGGAAGCTGAAGCACGAAGAGATATTGGCGGAAGGAGGACACGGGGCTTATCATCGAAAGGCCCTCGGGTTTCAAAACGTTGAACTCATTCTGGCCACCGGTCCAAAACGCGGTCTGATGAAAGAATCAAGATTGCCGGTTGTTATGGGTGCACCCTTTGGGGACAATATGATGACCGGGACGGTGGGAATCCTCGAAGCCATTCGAAGGCGTAAAGGCCTGCGGTCGATGCAATACCTGTAACATATGCAAAGTTCGTTATCTTTCGGATTAAAGCATAACAGCTCAATAAGTAGGGGCGTTATTCCTAATGGCCGGGCATGCGGATCTCTTTTCAAAGAGGCGCATTTTTATCTCTACAACGCATCTGCCACGCCCCAAATACCTTAACCAGTCGGCTTCCGACAGGCGGGACAGCCGAACATTATAGGAGCTATCTTTGAGGGGGCTGTCCGGAGCCGAATTGTAAAGAGGACCGCCGTGATTCGAGCCGTAGCAAGGTTATGCGGCTCTTTGAAAAGAGTTCCGCATGCCTCGACGTGATTGCCCGCATCTCGGGCTAATTCTTCAGGAAAAGATCGGTACTCAAATACCGCTCTCCGGTACTGGGCAGGATCACAACGATTTGTTTGTCTTTATTCTCGTCTCTTTTGGCAATCCGAAGGGCGGCAGCAGTTGCAGCGCCCGAAGAAATCCCGCAAAGAATACCCTCGTGTCTGGCCATATACCTGGCCGTTTCAAAGGCTTCGTCATTGGAGACGGTTACGATCTCGTCAATTATGTCGGTGTTGAGCACTCGGGGCACGAAACCGGCCCCGATACCCTGGATTTTGTGGGGACCGGGCTTGCCTCCGGAGAGCACCGGCGAATCGCTGGGTTCCACTGCCACAGTCCTGAAAGATGATTTTTGTTCTTTGATCGCCTCCGAGACCCCGGTGATTGTGCCGCCTGTGCCCACGCCGGCCACCAGAATGTCCACATTGCCGTTGGTGTCCCTCCAGATTTCCTTTGCCGTTGTCCTCCGGTGAATCTCCGGGTTTGCCGGGTTGCTGAATTGATCAGGCATATAGGCATTTGGGGTCTCGGCGAGGATTTCACCTGCTCTCTGGATGGCCCCCTTCATACCCTCGCTTCCCGGTGTGAGTAACAGCTCCGCCCCTAAGTGCTTGAGGAGTTTTCTTCTTTCAATACTCATGGTGTCCGGCATGGTCAAGAGTAGGCGGTATTTTTTGGCCGCGCAGACGAAGGCCAGAGCTATCCCGGTATTGCCGCTTGTAGGCTCTACGATCAAAGTGTCGGATCTAATCAGACCTTCTCTTTCCGCGGCCTCTATCATGGCCAGACCGATCCTGTCCTTCACGCTTCCTAAGGGATTCTTGAATTCCAGCTTGGCTAAGATGGTCGCAGGTAATCCCCCGGATATCTCATTCAGCCTGACTAAAGGTGTTGAACCGATGGTCCCGGTGATATCTGAAAAAATTTCAGCCATGGTTTTCCTCCCCTTGGCTTTTTGTTACGGATCCTGAATTCGCTCCCTTGAAAATCAATTCCGGGGTCTTTAAAAAGACCTTGGTATCCGGAGGGACCGATTCGGTAATCCAGACGTTGCCGCCGATCACCGAACGGGCACCGATCAAGGTTTCTCCGCCAAGAATGGACGCGCCCGCATATATGACCACATCATCCTCAATGGTGGGGTGACGTTTCTTGTTTCGAAGTTTCTGAAGGGTACCCCTGGGAAGGGAAAGGGCACCTAATGTTACGCCCTGGTAAATTCTTACCCGGTCTCCGATCTCGCTGGTTTCGCCTATCACGACACCGGTACCGTGGTCGATAAAGAAGCTTTCGCCAATGTGGGCTCCGGGATGGATGTCGATGCCGGTCTGGCTTCGGGCATATTCAGTCATTATGCGCGGAAGCAGTGGAACGCCCTGCTCCCAGAGCTGATGGGCGATACGGTAGATCGTGACTGCCAGTAGTCCGGGATAACTGAAGATAATTTCGTCATAACTTTTTACTGCCGGATCCCCCTCGTGAGCCGCGATAACATCCTTGGCAAGGGCCTTGCGCAATCCCGGCAGATCTTTCAATAAGTTGACGGCGGCTTCATGTCCCCTGTCAAGACACTGGGTGCAGGGTAGATCATAACGGAGGCATTCATGACGAATGGAAAGTGTAATCTGTTCGGCTAAGGCCTCAAAAAATCCCGTGACCTCCTGTCCGAAGTAGTAACCGATGTTGATCCGGTCCACTCGTTCATTGATGAAATAGCCGGGATAGAGTATGCTTCTGGCCTTTTCAATGAGGGAAATGATCGATTCGCGTGAAGGAATGGGCTCCGGGCTCACATGCTCGAAACACTCGCTGCCGTCACAGGAAAGCACAAGCTGATCGACGACGCCGGGGATTTCCCGCCGGTAGTGCTCCGTGCTTGACACCTCTATCTTGCATTGGTCTTCTTTTGGCATGTGCTCCATGGGATTCTCCCTTGTTAGCCGGCGCCACAACCCTGCCCGCGGCATTTATGGCAATTTGTTTTTGGCTCCTCACAAAAATCTGTGGGTAATAATTTGTGTTTATAAGGGAAAGGGTTATGAGGTCTTTTCAGAGTGACTGTCGGGAGGCCTTCGTCATTTCACTGGGTTACGGAATGGGGGACCCCCTGGCCCCGAGCCAAAGGCGAGGGGAACAGGGAGGGGGGAGGCATCACCCGTCCGTAACCCTTTGAAATGACACCCGCATAGCGGGATCTTCGACAGGCCGTGAGACCCGGAATCGAGGAAAAGACTTCATAACCCGGTCATAGCGTATTACTGCTCTTACAATCCTAATAATATGACCATAAACAATCTTGCCTCCTGGTACCCTCAGGATCAGGTTTCGGAAGCGCATACCTGACCTTCCGGTTTCCAAAAAGGAGAAAACCCACGCAATTTCTCAATAATCGGCGGGACTTTGTC
>JAIOSR010000476.1 GCA_021107495.1 Desulfobacterales bacterium
AGCCTCTTGTGTTCTTAGCGTCTGGAGATAGGCAAATCCGAGATTTGCATAGCCCCGTGCATATCTCGGTTCAATCTCTATGGCCTTGAGGTTTGACTCAATGACCCTGTTGAGATCTCCCTTTTTGAAATAGATGTAGCCTAAATTGACCCAGCCCTCGAACATCCTGCCGCTATCGGCAATGGCATCATTGAATGCCCCAATCGCCTCATCTAATTTTCCCTGTTCCATGAGGCCGACACCTAAATTATAGCTTGAACTGGCACATTCCGAATTATCTGCAAGTATCTTTTTTTGCTCTGCAATAAACTCTAAGGTAGCCTGTGGTTTTTTCATGATATGCCTTTAAATATGAAAAGAGGTCGCAATCCCATAGGGATAGCGACCTCTCATAGAATCTGATAAGATTAATTTTACACTTGAACCACGGCTTACTAGTGATCCTCGGTAACACCCCGGCCTTTCATACCATACATTGTACTGCTTCCGGTAGAGAAATAGATCAGTTTTTCTTCAGTAATCAGGGCTGTCGCGGCCTTCTTGATCGCCCTGGCCTTGGCATCGGGCAAAACTTTCTGGACAGCCTTCTGGATATCATTAAAATAGAACTTGGTTTTTTTACTCTTTTCTGCGAAATCCATAATGGCCTTTTTCATGTCTTCCATTTCAATACTCCTTACTTGATTGGGAAGCAGCCCCGCCGTATGCGGGACTGCCCCGCCAGATCATTTTCTTACTCAATGCCGCCCGCCGCCCTGGATACGTCCCAGGCCGCCTCAGTGTATTTAAACTGGGTTGTCGTGCGGTACGTGTCATATTGGAGTCGATAATCATCGATGAGATGGTCGCTAAATGGAAGATCGCATTTTTCAAAGAACTTCTCCCATCCGATCCTCTTGGCCCAGTCACCTACACGCTCATATTTATTGGCATCGCCGGCATATACCTCAATGATCTTCCTGGTCGTTTTACAAACTTCCTCAAACCTCGGGAATTCATTGGGCAGCCAGGGAACGACTACCTTGGAAAAAGCTGGTGGGGTAATCCGGTTGGATATCTTACCGCCCGCCAAGATGGTCACGCCGTCACCTTCCTTATCCGCAAGGGGTACGGCCATGCACATGGTATAGCAATTACCGCAGAACATGCAGCGTTCTTCTTTGATTTTTACGGTCTTTTTACCATCTTCGGTCTTGGCCGGAGAGATGGCGCCCGTGGGACAGGCCGCGATCACTAAGGGAATCTCGCAAAGAGAATCCATGACCTCATGGTCAATAACCGGTGGTTTTCTATGGTAACCCAGAAGAGCGATGTCCGAGCAATGCACGGCCCCGCACATATTCAGGCAGCAGGCCATGGAAATCCTGACCTGGGCCGGAAGGGTCATGCCCTGGAAATATTCAAACAGGTCATCCAGGACGGCCTTGACCATGGACGATGCATCTGTCGCCGGCGTATGGCAGTGCAGGAATCCCTGTGTATGCACAATATTGGTTACACCTGCGCCCGTTCCGCCTATGGGGAACTTGTAACTGCCGGTTACATGTTTGCGTTCATTGAGATCCTTTTTCAGGGCCTCCATCTTTTCCTTACTGTCGGTCATAAATTCTATGTTGTTCCGGGTGGTAAATCGCACATACCCTTCACAAAACTTGTCTGCAATTTCGCACATCTCGCGAATATGCTCAACCGACATAAAGCGGCAACCGCCCACGCGGATCGTATAGACCTCATCCCCGGTCTCGGACACATGCACTAAAACACCCGGTTCAAGGATCTCGTGGTATTTCCATTTCCCGTAGTTGTTCTGGATAACAGGAGGAAAATACTGCCAGAAGTGTCTTGGGCCCAGGTCCGTGAGCCTGTTTTCCATCGGTTTATCCGGGTTAAAAAGTCCTAATCTATCTGTAGATAATGCCATTGTTATTCCCTCCTATCTCTTATGCTTGGCGCGGTATGCATTTATATCTCGCTCAAAACCACCCGGAACATCTTCAGATTTCCAGAAGATGTATGGATTACTCCTGGGCTCGGTCACCATCTGCGGCATGGCCGGAATCTCAAGAACCTTTAAGAATTTCGGGATGCCGTAACGCTGGATCAACTCGCCCAAGCGCTCACGGTTTTTCCCTTCTTCCATCCACCAGTCCCACACCTTTTCCACGATCGCTTTGATATTGTCGTAGGGATGTTCGCATTTTACAAAAGGAATGGTCAGCACCGCCATCTGTGCACCCTCAAGGATAGGAGCCTTGGCCCCGAAAAGGATACTGCACCCGATGTCCTCACCCGGTCTCAGTGCCCTTGGCATGGCATTGATACAGTGCATGCAGCGGGTACATTCCTTATCATCGATCATAAGCTTGCCGTCTTCCATCCACATACATTCTGTGGGACAGAGACCGATCACTTCTTTTTCGATGTCAAATTTGCCCCAGTCTTTTCCGGCATGGGCCCCGCCATTGGGTGGAATCTCGCCGCCGATGTATGCCTGGACCGCTTCCTGGTCTATTCGGATATTATCTTTCCAGGTTCCGATGAAAGACATGTCCGACCTGGCGATTGACGCCACGCAGCCGTTCGGGCATCCGTCAAACTTGAACTTGAACTTGTAAGGAAACGCGG
>JAIOSR010000408.1 GCA_021107495.1 Desulfobacterales bacterium
TGAAATCGCTCCCTCTTTATCGCTTAGGGGTTCTCCGTCCTTACTCGGACAGGGGAACCAAACAACAGGGCCGAAAACTCCGGGCCCCTGACAAATGGTTTGTCAGTTGGAAATTTCAATGGAGGTTCAACCTTATGACACAGGAGAACGCTTATGAATTAGACAAGAAATATTTTACGCAACAGGAGGTCGCTGATTTATTCCGTGTAAGACCCGGCACCATCAAGAACTGGAGAGAGGCCGGTTATTTGGACTACCTTCAAGTGCCCGGCTCATCAAGGGTTTTATATCCCGCAGAGACAATAAATCAGTTTGAAAGAAAACACACCAAGAAGGCCAAGGTCATTGAGTTCAAGAGGCCGAATGAAGTCAAAAAGAAGGAAGGACAAGGTTTGTCCTCCAACCGGATTAAAAAGCAATGGAGGATTTAACCTATGGCGAAGAACAAAAATCATCATTTATTCAAACGGGGAGGGGTCTGGTATTTTCGTAAGAGAATAAACAATAAATGGATAAAGAAGGCCCTCTCCAGCTCGGTTGAAGAGGCAAGGCGTTTGCGGGACGAACTTCTGACAGAAGTCATGGTTTATGGGGACATAAAATCCCGACCCGTTCAACAGGATAACGGCATCCTTTTCGGTGAGCTGGCAGAGAGATGGGCGAAAATAACCAAGAAGAGGGTCAAGACATCCACTTTCAGAGGTTATCAAATCGCCATGAATGCCTTTATCCTCGACCGCTTCGGAGACACCCCCATCAGCAGGATTACCTATATCGACATCGAAGAGTTTATCACGGATCTGGACTGCTCCAACAAACGCATCAACAACCTTTTGGTTCCCTTGCGTGGCGTGTTCAAGCTGGCGCACAGGAGTGGGTTTATCGAAAACAATATCATGAGCATGGTGGAAAACCGCAAAATCGAGAAACCAAAGATAAGCCCTATGTCCATGGTGGAAGTGGATAAGTTCCTTGAATGCGTCCTTCCCTTTTATCGACCCTTCTTTGTGGTGGCATTTTTCACCGGATTGAGAGCCGGGGAAATGTCCGCACTCAAATGGGAAAATGTGGATTTTGACCGCAGGATTATTAAAGTGGTTGAAACCAGGGTGTATGGGGAAGAGGGGAGACTGAAAACCAATAGTTCTTATCGTGATATTGGCATGCTGCCTATGGTCTATGATGCCTTGAAGGAGCAGGGATTACGGACACGGCTCCCCAGTAAATATGTGTTTCTCAATCATGACAATAAACCCATCGAGGTGGAAACCCTCAGGAAGAACGCCTGGACAAAGGGGCTGATAAAGGCGGGGATTGATTATCGGCCTGTCATTCAGACCCGGCACACTTTCGCCACAATGATGGTATCATCAGGAGAAAATCTGGGCTGGATACAAAAAATGATGGGACACTCATCCTTGAAAATGATTACGGACAAATATTTCTCGTATATTCCCAATATGACCCATCATGACGGGAGTAAATTCATGATAGAATACGAGAAAAAGGTGAAAAATGTGGCCCAAATGAGCCCCAGGCAGGTGTTTTGATGGCCTAACTATCTGATTTTATTGGTGGAGGCGGGGGGAGTCGAACCCCCTGCCCGTTAATGATATCAAATAGTTACATGGGCACTGATAAAAAACTGATAAAGAACACGTGCAAATAATCTTCTATTTTTTACTGCAGCGAGTCCAAAGCATCTTCAATTTCTTTTCTTTTGACAACGGATTTTTCGCCTTTGAAATAGAGCAGTAACGGGGTGATCAGTTCGTTTTCTTCATCAAAATTATAGATCAATCGATACCCGCCACTTTTCCCTTTCGGAATGTCGGTGTTCCGAACCCTCACTTTATAGACCGGGGCATTTATGAGAGGGATCGGAGCGCCTAACGGTTTCCCTTTCTCTAAATCGGTCAAGATGTTATCGAGGTCCTTTTTGACTTTGGGGAATTTTTTCTTTAGGCGCTTGAGGTTTTTCTTAAAAGGTTGGCAGGATAAGTCGATTTCATAACTGCTCAAGAGCTTCTCTCCAGGGAGGTATTTCAGCCGGCGGGTTTATTCCTTTCGAGGCCTCTTCAATCCTTGAGGCAACCTCAGTATCCAAACCGATTTCTAATGCCTCTATAACATCCTCCAGGTATTCCGCATGAAGGGCTAATCTCGCTTTGTCTTTTTGCGTTATGAAAAAAAGCTTAATGCTGAGCAAAAAGGGCAGGTTTTCCTGATACGTTTGGTAATGGTTTTTCAGGAGGGGTAGAACCACTTCTGATGTTTCTCTGTTGATAGTCCTTAGATCAAGCCTTTCTTTCAGTTTTCTGAAGGTGTAAAGCACAAACTTGATACCTACAGAGATTATCAGTTTGCTTTTCCATGCAGACATATACTAAAGAGTCCCTTCGACTTTTCGAGTATTTCTTACTATTTCATCTAAAGTTGTTACAGTTGCCATTATGAATCTCCGCATTGAAACGGGGCTCGATCTGAAATTAGGATTGAAAATAATTATGAGACACAGTTGCTTGAAAAGTCAAGCCTAAACACCCTTTTCCGGTTAAGACCATTTACCCCTCATCACCCTCCCAGGGGATCCCCTCTTTTTGCAAATGGTCCTTTACAAGCTTCCGAATGAGCCCGGCCATTGACCTATCATTCCTTTCAGCGGCTATCTTAAGGGCCTTTTTGAGTCCTTGTGGAAACCAGATTTGAAGATGCTCAGATTCCTTTTTCGAGCTTGTTTTTTTCATGAGGGCAACCTTCCAAATTTTTTTTAATTATATCCGCGGATTATAGGGGAATCAATAAAAATACAAATTTTACTTGACATAGCGTTCATGACAATATATCCATGAACCCTACATGAACTCTTGATGAACTTTTCCCCTAAATCCATGACAAAAAAACCAAAAAACAAACTCAACCCTGAGATACACGGAACCTGCGAAGGCCGGACGGCTTCATGGAGCCGGGGAATATCTCAGGGTTTTTTATTTTCCGGTGTCCTTAATGATCCCGTCTGCAAATCTTTCTTTGAATATTCCCAGTATCAGCGGGCGTTAAGCATAAACACCTTGAATGGATACTACGCCGATCTTCGCACCTATGATGTTTACCTAACTGAGCAGGGCGTCCCTTTCAGGGAAGTAACAACAAAAGACCTGGATGATTTCATAACCTACCTGGCCACTGTTCTGAAAAACAGCAAATCAACGATAGCGCGAAAGGTCCAGACCCTGAGGGCTTTCTATAAGTATCTTTACCGGATGGATGAGGTCAATAGTGACGTGATGAAGAAAATTGACGCTCCAAGGATTCGGCGTGGCCTGCCAAAGTATCTCACATTAGAACAGCAACAAAAGCTCATTGACTATTTTGATAAAAGACCGGGCCGGGAGATAATTTCTAAATGGATTCGGGCACGTGATAGGGCCATGGTCATCATGTTTCTTGATACCGGCCTCCGTGTCTCCGAGCTTGTAAGCGTAAAGTTGAATGATCTCAAATTCGATCTCCGTGTGATGAAGGTCAAGGGTAAAGGCGAGAGGGAAGATGAAGTGTTTTTATCGGATCGGCTTATTGAAACGCTTAACGATTACATTGAAAATTCAAGACCTCATGTCCTGAGAAGGGGAAGCATTGTTGTCAGAATAACGAAACAAGACAAAAAGCGTTACGTTGTTTATAGGGCCGGGAAATGTCGGGGCGTACATGACTCGCACAGGGAAGCTGAAAAGGATTTGTATAAAGATCTTGGTCCGGATGAAGGTTATCTGTTTTGCAGGCATGGAAACAAGAAAATGGATACAAGGCACATCTACAGAATCCTGTGGCAAGCTGGCATAGCTTTAGGATTTGATATCCATCCGCATTTGCTAAGACATACGTTTGCCAGCAACCTGAGAACAAAAGGCGCTGATCTCCTTTTGATCAAGGAGGCCCTCAGACATGCAGACATAATAACCACTCAGATATATGCTCATATTAGCTCTGCCCAGTTTAAAAGGAACATGGGAGAATTCTTGAATGATGAGGTGTGTTCTCCCCGTGCCCCCACTCATACGACGCAACATAGAACGCATTTGAAAGTCATAAAATAGAAAAGGAGGTTTGTTATGACGGAAAAAGGGAAAAAACGCGATGAGAGCTTGAAGGGCATCGAGGCCCTTCTTAAAGGCTGTGACCTGGAAGATATGAAAGAGTTCTTTTTGGAACTGTCAGAACAATTCATTGACCTGGGGGCGTGCGTGGATGCCTTGGTTGCTAAAAACGAGGCGTTTTCAAAAGAGATCACGGGCCGTGTGCGCACCTTGAGCGCGGCGTTCTATTTCGACAGTGTAGGCAACATAGCTTTAAAAGAGCTTTTGATTGACTCGGGCATGTTCACGCGGGATGAATTGCGGTCGAAGATAACAGCATGCACGGAAAAGAAAAAGCTGATTGAATGCCTTGGCTTAAATTTTTCAGGTTATCCGGACATTAAGACAACAAATGTTGACCGTCTTTCTCAGTGGCTTGACCATGACACCATAGAACGAATCAGGGGTTTAAATTAAACACAAAGACACACGCGCGGACACCGCATCAAAACACGCATGCATACGTGAACGCGCATCGCAATAAAAATGCGGCAAGGCCGGCGCGAAATGGCACGCATATCAAACGATCAATGCGCGGTCTCGCATGGCGCGATAAAACACGTTCGTTCGGGGCCTTTATGAGTGTTCTACATTTGACATTACATCGTAAATGGTTTGATGCAATAGCAAAGGGCCGCAAAAAGGTTGAATACAGGGAGATGAAACGCTATTGGCATTCTCGACTTGCCGGTCGGTGTTATGACCAAATATGTTTCCGCAATGGCTATGCTACTAAAGCGCCAACCATGATAGTTGAATGCCTCGGGATTGTTATGAATCATTGTTGTGGTCGATACGAGATCAAACTGGGCCGGATTCTTGAAATCAAAAACTGGACGGACGGGCCTGGTGAAACTTCTGATTATGGATAAAATCAATAATGCGGCAATTCATCAACCGCCTCCGAAATTGATCACCTTTTAAGGGAAGTTTTTAGGGGCCTAAAAGTGCCATAATGGGGTCCTCTAAAAGTCCGAAAAGTGCGGTTCTGCCGATGTAACCGATTGATTTATTGAGTAAAAGTCCGTTAAATGTGACCGGGACCCTTTTTCCCCTATATTCAGCAAAATGGGCCTGAAAAAGGATGTTTTTCGACCCATTTGGAGCCCGACTTATGGATAAAATGAGTAAGGCTGCAATTCATCAACCGCCTCCGAGACCAGGTCAACTGAATGTTGGAGATTTTGTCCTTCAAGATATCCATGCCAGGATGGAGGCCGGTAAGCAGAAATATGGGACCCCCTTGCAGACCTTCAACGGTCGGGATGCTTTATGGGATGCTTATCAGGAGGCCCTGGATCTGGTCATGTATTTGCGCCAGGCAATACTGGAGCGAGACGGTGAATCCTGTGGCTGAATGTTTCCGTCTCAATTTTCTCCGGTCCCGAGAGATTTCACGGGAAATTGCAGGAAATCTACAGAAATAAATCAGTGTAAATATTCGTGATTATTGTTATTATCATTTTTTTCATCATTTCATGTCGTTTTTACTTGATTTCTTCAATCTGAATATGGTACACCGTAATCATCTATTGATCATGAAAGGAGCCTTGCACAGAAGTTGAAGGCTAAAACGATGAATATCAAGCTGCCCATAAACTACAGGGATAAGGATTTTGAAAAGGAATTTCCAAATTGGTATTCCCTTGCAAAGAGCGCAACGGCAAAAACCTTGTCATTAAAGGATATTACTCGATGCACAGGTCTCACCCCCCGCCAGGTAGCTTATTGGATCCAAAAAGAAATTTTACCTACCAAACCAACTAAAATCCAGGATACTCGAAGCTGGAGATGGTTCTCAATTCTTGAACTTTTTATCTTTGCTGTTGCAAAAGCATTCAGATCCAGAGGAATTGAATTCACGACCCTGCCCTCGATCCAGAGACAATTCTTTATAACTGATATGGCGTCTAACTTTTTCGTCATGTTCTACAGAATTATAAATGGGAAAGAAGTTTTTCTTTATTCTGACTTTGATTCATTTGACGGTATGTTTCCCATAGCTCCCCAAGAGGAAGATTGCATCAAGGATAATTCGGATTTCTTTGAGCTAACGTTCAACGTCCCAAAAGGGAGTGGCTTCGTGGTAATATTTTCATTGAAAAAGATATGTGACGAACTTGCTCGAAAGCTGGATTTGCCCGATTTTAAAGTCAATATAAAGTCTAATGGAAGGTACGAATTCACTATAAAAGGGGTTCCCCTTAAGTTGGAATCCCTTGAAATAAACGGTGAAGATGATCTTAATCATGATGTGAGGTGATGTTATGTTTTCGGAAGGTGATCTAAATGCGGGTTGGCAAACAGGAGTCGGCGATTCAGCTTCAAGTGCCGGAGGTGGCTGGTCAAGTGTGCTGTCCAGCCTTGGGTCCGTAGCAACTTCCCTGCTTAGTAAGAAAAATGAGTCTGGTTCTACCGGGCAACAAACAAGCTCGCAGGATTTCGACTTCTATGGCGGTGTTAAAGACATTAATTTCTCTGGGAGTCTAAATAGTCAACTGCCTTATTTTTTGATAGGCGTGGCTGCGGTCATGATTCTTGGCTGGCTGAAAAAATCGAAACGAAAAAAGTAAAAAGAAGGCAAAGAAAAGGAGGAATAGTATTATGGCCATGAATATTTTTCTTAATGCCGATCAGGTCTGTAAAAAATTGCAGATACCCAAATCGACGCTTTACAAGCTCACGCGAACAAAGCAAATTCCGCATGCGAAAGTTGGAAAGGGTTTGCGTTTCAATGAAGGTGTTCTCGACGAATGGTTTAGCCGAAAGATGAAGCGTGCTGTTGCGCATTGAGTGATTAGCAGTAATCGGGTGTTTCAAGGTCTCAAGGCGGGGTTTTGCTAAAATAGGAAGGCCCCTCAGAGGTTCCAGCTCTAAGAGGCCTTGGGCGCCCAAGTTAATCTATTGTCTCTTGTCCGGGAAACGCACTGATATAACAAGGGCCTTACTGTTTTTCATTGTACAATCTTATTTCACGACGTGTCAATGAAAAATGGACTTGGCCGGTAAGCGTTTGTTTCCTTGGCAAGGGACTCGCGTTTACCGGCTTTTTTTATGGAGGTCTGAAATGAAAGAGAAAAAGCGCAAAAAGAAAAACAAACACGTGGCGTACACGCGAAAGAGCACTAACCAACAAAGGGCAAGATTCGATGCTTACGTGGATGCATATCTCAATGCATTTGTCGAGGCGTCTTTCGATGAAATCATAGAAGCCCTTTTACTCAGTCCTGATGGCCGGACATCTATGTATTGTTACCTACCGGGGATTGAAGGAGAGATTGAAGTCGAGCTTCGACTTGACGAACTGATCAACCATTGTGGTTGTGACATCACTGCGTTGGTAGGGGCATGCAGCATTCACTAAACACCCCCTGGTTTTATGGCCTCCGTAAGAGCTGTCTCACAATGGCCGGGAGGCCACAAAGCCTAAAGGAGAATTCGGATGGCTGTAAAACACACAATCAGGGCAAACGGTTCAGGCAAAACTAAAGTCGTGATGCTTACAGCTCGTAAGGCAATTATCGAGCATTGCAAGGAGTGCATGGGTTTTGACTCGGGCAAGGTCCGGGACTGCACATCTTTGCTGTGCCCTCTTTATCCATTTAGGACTCACGGCACCCCCAAAAGTACGTGCTGAGATTGGTCTATGTGCAAATTTGAAGCTCAAGAATCGACTTTCAAGACGGAACACATACCTAACTATTCACCCTTGCGGTTGATTGCAATGCCGTGACGGAAAAGGAGATAAAAATGCCAAATCAATGTTTGAATGACGGAATCACGAATTTTGGTCACAAATTCGATGCCATACGGCAAAGCAAAGGCATCGATATGTCAGATATCGCTGAGATCCTGGGCCAAAGTAAGCAGAGCATAAGGAATTATCGGCGGGTTGTTAAACCAAGGCCTAAGACTCTTAAAAAGTTAGCCTTGTCTCTCAAAATAGACGTTTCCGAATTACAAAAATGTAATTCAGTAATGGGGTCCCAAAATGATTGAAGAGAAAGAATACGCCCAGGGAATCATTGACGGGATACTGAAAAGACTTTTCGCATCGGCGGAGGTCTCACCTATTCTTGATAAACGGAGTTTGTAAGGTGGCGAGGTCTACGGATTGCATAGCGCAAAAGGTTAAATGTTTTAGTGTATGGTGCTCAAGCTGCTTTAAGCAGATTCACGCTCCAAAGCACTTTAACAAACTCAGGAAATTTGACCCTAAAAGGATCAGGCAGATTGTATTGACGCTGGATCGTAAGAAAATTGAAACAGGCGCTTTAGCCTGGCAGTACGTAAATGACCATAAATTGATTCCAGGTTTTATCCGAAATCTACAGCGGGGCAAAAAGGTTTTTAATAAGAAAACGGGTACGTGGGAGGTCTTGTATCCCCCAATCAAAATATCAAACTGGATGTGGTTTCTTGAATGGCACAAGGACGGTTATCCACATTGGCACTTGTTTATAGAGGTTGAAAAGGCTGGGAAAGCCGGAATGATTGGCGGGGACCACATCCGACATTATTGGGATATTGGACGTGTACGTGAGAGTTATATCCGGGACAAGAAACATTGGAACTTCTTAACTGGCTATTTTTTAAAACATGGGTATTTCTATCACAAGAAAGGTAAAGATCATCAAACCAAATTGCCCAAATGGGCTTTGAATGACATTCACTTAAAAATAAGGCGAACAGGCAGAAAGGCCAAAGCCAGAGCGGAACACTCAGAATTGAAAGTTATCCCGCCTAAACCTCAGCTTATTGACCCGATAACCGGAGAAATCTTCACCCCAAAACGAAGAGTAAAGCAAACTGCATATAAGGTCCTGTTCAAGAAATGTGGGAGTCAAACCAGAGTAACCATATCAAACGGGCGAATGGTCTTCATTGGAACAACTAATATTCCTTATAAGGAAATCCGGGATACAGTAACCGGCGCTTATCAGGAAAAGCTTGGGTACACGTTTAACGCATCCAATAAACTGTTAGACATCATCATTAAAAACTTGGTGCGTGTGGAGTATTACAATGGGGACCTTGGTAAGATCGGGCAACGGTTAAACAGGTGGGAGTATTACAGGATGAGACAGGGTGAAGATGCATATAAGTGTGTATACGGATAAAATGGCACGTGGCATGTCACGCTGGAAGGGGGATTGATGCCTGTTGATTGGACAAAATACCCGGATGATTGGGAAGCCATAGCGAATAAGCTCAAAGATGAAGCGGATTGGCAATGTGAACAATGCGGGGCCGGACACATGGAAGATGGTACGATGGGAACGTGTCTCACAGTTCACCATGTAAAACAGGATCCTGAAAACCCTGATCCGGATCTACAAGTTCTGTGTGCAAGGTGTCACTTGAAAGAACATAGACGCCTCAAAAGGGAAGAGCGCGAAAAGAATCAGTTAAAATTATTCCCAGGGAATTAATAAACCTCATTGTTTTGGTAGGGAAATGTTGACAGTCCTTCCACAATCAAATAGTTTTAGTCCCCTTGAGAAAGGGGGGCTATGTATGCTTGGAGGGATTTACAGTGATCAAAAGTGCCCTGTGTGTGGGGGCACGTTCAAAGACGATGGCCGGAAAGGTCTTTCATGTCCTGAACACCCAAAATATGGAGCTTCAAAATTCAAAGTGTTTTTCAAGGGACTGTGTAAGAGATTTCATAATTACCAGTCAGCGCAACGCTTTCTTACGGGTCTGAGGTACAAGGTTGACGAAGGAACGTTTGACGCTCGGGATTACCGTAAAGAAAACCCGCTTGGATTTGAGCCCCTTGTTTTGCAGTGGTTGGATATAAAGCATAATGAAATTAAGAAATCTTCCTATAGAAAAATCCAAGACCACATGAGCAGGGCTATCCGATCCTGGGGGCAATACAATGTCAAAGAGATAGGCTATGCTCAGATCGAGGATTTTCTTTTAAATCAAAAAATCGAGGGCACTGATCGACCGATATCAGCAAAGACCCGGTCTAATATCAAAAGCACTCTTCATGCCTTTTGGATGTGGCTTAGAAAAAGGCGTGTCCTTACCCTGGCACAGATTCCCGAATTCCCGGAAACCCCGTTTGAGCTTTCCTGGCGAAAGGTTATTGACAAGGAAACTCAACAGGCAATCATTGATGAAGTCTATCGTATTTCCTACCACATTAATCCTAAAATCTGGATCGGTATCAAGTGGCTTTCCACTTATATCAGCATTCGCCCGGGTGAACTCGTAAATATTAAAGAGCGCGATTTTGATCTTGTCTTAGGCGTGGTGATTATTCCCCATCCGAAAGAGAAGAGACCAAAGACGGTACCTCTCCTGCAGGAAGATGTTGATTCACTCAAATCCCTTCCCCGTGGTTTTCCGGACCTTTATTTCTTCCGTCATGTTTCCGGGATTAGTGGAGTCAGGGCCGGTGAAAGGTTTGGTGAAAGGTATTTTTATAAGTGGTGGAAAAGGGCCTGTGAGAATCTTGGAATTGAGGGCGTGGACCTTTACGGTGGAACCCGTCACAGTTCAGCCAGGGCATTAAGGGAATTCTGCTCACCCGAGGAAATAAAGCGGGCCACCATGCACACAACAAACAAAGCCTTTGAAAGATATTTTCAGATCGAGCTTGACGATGTGAGAGACGTTTATCAGAAGACCAAACCTGATAAAGAACTGATAAAGGATTCTTATCAGGATGACAAGGGTAAGTTGTTGAAATTACATAAATAAAATGGTGGAGGCGGGGGGAGTCGAACCCCCGTCCGGAAATATTCCACTCAGGCGTCTACATACTTAGCCCGATGTTTAATGTTCGCCCCAAGGTTCGCAATCGGGCAAGGCTGCCAAGGGACTAACCCGTATCTTAGTTCGCATCACCGTCTCACAGGTTAAGCGGATCAGCTAGCCTGCTAGTCGACGCCCTTTTTGGTGCCGCAGGCAAAAACCAAAAGGACGCTAGCCATTTATGCGGCTAGAGCATACGCATAATCGTCTGCGTTTACATATATCCCAACTGTTTTACGAGCAGATGGAACCTCGGTATGCAACCTGAACTTCAATTATCCCCGTCGAAACCGGATCGCCCCCATTAAGGCGTGAAGCAATTATAATAATAACCATTTTTTCAGGTATTGTCAATCCCTACCCCTCTTTCTGGCCTCATCCATATCCCTTTTCAATTGCTTCTCTTTCAATACCCTTCTTTTATCGTATTTTCGCTTACCTTTGGCTAAGGCAATTTCCACCTTGACCCGCCCCCCTGTAAGATAGACCTTTGTGGGAATCAGGGTATAGCCCTTTTGCTCGGTTTTTCCGATCAAACGCTTTATTTCCCTTTTGTTCAGCAGGAGCTTCCTGGGCCTTACAGGATCCAGACGCATATGGTGTGCGTACGAATAGGGGGTAATGTGCATGTTATAAAGAAAAACCTCTCCCTTCTTAACGCGGGCATGGCTGTCCGAAAGGCTGCCCCGCCCCTCTCTGAGGGACTTCACCTCCGGACCCAAAAGCACAATTCCCGCCTCTAAGACCTCATCAATAAAATAGTCATGGCGTGCCTTTCGATTCTGGCATATTATCTTTTCGCCCATAAATATACTACCTTTTACATCCCACTCCCGCCAGAGGATAAGATCTGGTCTTTTTCAAGGTTATTAAAACTGATGGACTCCTAAAAAGTCCAAATAGTCAACATTCAATCCTTTCACGCATCCGGATAGCTCTTCTCCTCCAACTCCGGGACCAGGGTCTTCATTCGCTCGGAGATATACGTCCGCACCTCCGTGGCCGTATTCAGCCGCATAACATTCTCAAAATCAGCACGGGCCTCTTCCATGGAAAGGGATCGTGTAATCATCTTGATAAGGGGTATGGACCTTGCGTTCATGCTGAGTTCATCAATTCCCAGGCCCAACAGTATAGGTACGCAAAGCGGGTCTCCGGCCATTTGCCCGCAAAGGGACACCCCAATTCCGGCATCCCTGGCCGCGTTGACCACTTTTTGGATCATTCTGAGAATGGCCGGGTGAAAGGGCTGGTACATGTAGGCCACATGCTCATTGATCCTGTCAATACCGAGGGCATACTGGATAAGATCGTTTGTCCCGATACTGAAGAAATCCACATGCCGGGCCAGGACGTCGGCCATGGTGACCGCGGCCGGTATCTCGATCATGATTCCCATCTTAATGTCCTGGGCATATTCGATTTTTTCGCGATCCAGTTCATCTTTGACCTGACCCACAATCTCTTTTGTATCGAGAAGCTCCTGCAAACCTGAAATCATGGGAAACATAAGCTGAACATTGCCGTAGGCACTAGCCCTCAGAATTGCGCGCAACTGGCTTTTAAATATCTCCGGTTCTTTGAGGCAAAACCTGATGGCTCTCAGCCCGAGTGCAGGGTTCATCTCCGGGGCAATATCAAGGGCTGATGCAAATTTATCGCCCCCTAAATCCAGGGTCCTTATGGTCACGGGCCCGGGAAACATGATTTCAGCCACCTCCCTGTAGTCCTCAAACAGCTCTTCCTCACCGGGAAGCCCTTTGCTCCTGAGATACAGGAATTCCGTCCTGTAGAGACCGATGCCTTCCCCGCCTAAGTCCCTGACCGCCGCCACTTCTTCCAATAATTCCATGTTGGCCTTAACGGTTATTTTCTGTCCGTCAAGGGTCAGGGCCGGAAGATGGCTTGTCCTTGCAATGCTTGATTTATATACTTCATGTTCAATCTGCTTTTCCTGGTAATGAATAATGGCACTGTCGTCGGGATTAATGATCACATCACCGGTGTTTCCATCAATGATCAAAAGGTCCCCATCCCTTACCAGACTCGTAACCGTTTCCAAGCCCACAACCGCCGGGATCTCTAATGCCTGAGACATAATGGCCGTATGAGACGTAGGGCCGCCCACATCGGTAATGAAGCCCATGACCCTTGCGATATTCAGCTCGGTGGTGTCTGCCGGAGATAAATCATGGGCCACAATAATCACTCGCTCTTTGATTTCCCCCAAGTTCTCCTGTGTCTCCCCCGAAAGGTTTCGAAGTATTCTCTCTGTAACGTTCTCCACGTCGCCTATGCGGTTGCTGATGTATTCATCATCTATCTGGGTAAAGATGTTTCTGATCTCTTCGAGCGATTTCTTTAGTGCCCATTCGGCATTAATCTTCTCGTCCAGAATCCTTTGAACGGTAGAATCATTAAGCATGCTGTCTTTAAGGATCATTAGATGGCTGTCTAAGATAAAGGCATGCTCTTGAACCTGCTCCGGCATCCTATTCTTCAGAGTGGTAAGTTGCTGCTCCGTGGCATCAAGGGCCTCCCTGAAACGCTCAACCTCCTTGTTGATGTGGTCATCGTTAATTAGGTACTGGTACAGGATCTTGACCCTTGACCTGTCAACCAGATGTGCCTTGCCTATAATAATGCCCGGGGAGGCGGCAATCCCTTTCAAATTTTTTTCTGCCTGTACAGGATTGTCTGTCATTTGCCTTCACCGAATTTCTGCTCAAAGAGTTCGTCCAATTTTTCCATGAAACTTTCCGAATCCTTCCCCACAACCCTCGCCTGTATCTCCGTGCCTTTTGGACATGACAGCGTAAGGATTGACAGGATGCTGGAGCCATCCACCTCCTGGCCATCCTTTTGCAGAAACAGCCTGGATTCATGCTGATTGGCCAGCTCTACGATTTTACCCGCAGCTCGTGCGTGCAACCCTAAATTGTTCCTTATCTTCAGTTTCTTGACCAACTCCCTCCACCTCAAATCTTCACGGGACCTTTTCCTGGCAAGGCATTCTTTATACACATGCCTGTAAGCCACATCCTCTTCACGGGAAATGAGCTCGGCAATATCCTTAACGCCCATCTTGTCATCGGACAGTAATTCCTCTATCCTTGCAAGTACCTCTTCATTCAATACCCGGGGTTCTTCCTCCTCGCTTCCGGCCACCACCAGTGTAAATTCACCCTTGATTCTGTCCGTTGTAAGACCGGTCAGAATAGCGCTTACGGTCCCCCGCTTAACCTCCTCAAAAAGCTTTGTCATCTCCTTAAGCATCACCATTTGCCGATCACCCAATATCTCCTTTAGATCGGTCAACATGGCCTTGATGCGGTGCGGGGCTTCAAAAAAAACAATGGTCCGGCGTTCGGGAACCAATCTTCTGAGGGTCTTCTTTCTCTTGCCGGATTTGTTAGGCAAAAACCCGCAAAATACAAATTCCTCTGATGGCATTCCTGAAATCGAAAGTGCCGCGATAACTGCAGAAGGTCCGGGAATCGGTACAACTTTTATATTATCATTTGACGCCCGGCTGATCAAATAGGCGCCCGGATCCGATATCCCGGGGGTACCGGCATCGGTCACAAGGGCAACATCGCGCCCGGACGTCAATTGCTGAATAAGCTCGCTCGCTTTTGCTTTCTGGTTGTGCTGGTTATAACCGGTGAGCCTCGTTTTTATGCCGTAATGTTCTAAAAGCCCCCTGCTATGTGCCACTTTCTCGGCGGCAATCACGTCCACGCTATTAAGGATGCTCAGTGCCCTTAGTGTAATATCTTCGAGGTTCCCTATGGGCGTTGAGGTCACATACAGGGTTCCGGATTCCGGATTTTGGGTTTCGGATTTCGGGTTTCGAATTTCAGGATTATCTTTCTTTGAGTTTTTCATCACGGCAATCCCAAATCCCCAGGAGTCTGTCCGAGAATTCACCAAAGCTGTCATTTGGAGCGTAGCGAGAAATCTTATTGTATTGAAAAGGCATGGTTTTAGATTTCTCCCTGCGGTCCGAATGACATAAAAACCTATCCTCGGACAGCCTCCTAGTAGGCCAATTCAAAGGCGTTCCGGATTACTTCAATCTGCTGTTCGCCCCCGGCCAGACTGACGGCCACCACATCAAACCTCGCCTTAGCCCCGTTCAGCTTATTGGACTTCATATAAAAAAGGGCGACCTTTGAAAGTTGCCGCCTTTTTTTAGCATTCACGGCCTCTTTTGCATAGGCTAAAGACCTCCCCTTTCTGGTCTTTACCTCTATAAAAACCAGTGTATCGCCGTCTACTGCTATCAGATCAACCTCTCCCAAAGGGCAGCGATAGTTGCGAATGATCTTCTTATACCCGAGGCCTTTGATCTCCGTGAACGCAAGATCTTCGCCAAATCTCCCTAAAGAAAGTCTTTCCTGAGTCAAATCAAGCTACCCTTTTAAAGGTAAAACGGTGAATCGGGCAAGCGCCATACTGCCCTAATGCAGCTAAATGCTCACGCGTTCCATATCCTTTGTTCCTGTCAAAGCCATAGACCGGGTACATGTCATGAAAGGAGCGCATGATCCTGTCCCGGTACACCTTGGCCAAAACAGAGGCAGCCGAAATACTCCGGCTGAGCTGATCTCCCTTTTTAA
>JAIOSR010000289.1 GCA_021107495.1 Desulfobacterales bacterium
CAGGCCATGATGCTTGAGGGCATGGCCAGGGATTTTTCCTGGGACCGTTCGGCAAAGGAGTATTTAGCCGTATTTGAGAATGCCGTTGCGGCCCGGCGGGGTGAAAAAGGTGCATGATAAAAAGCCTGGCCTAGAGGGGATTTGCATTGTTGGAGTTTTATTGCCTTATTGAAATTCCAAATATCAAATCCCAAATATTTTACCCTGTTAAATAATGCTTCGCATTAAATCTCCGATTTATTTAACAGGGCGGGCAAATTCCAATGACCGAAATTCAAAAAACCAAACAGGGAACGAAGTAAGTTTTGATCATTGTATATTGGTATTTGAAATTTATTTGAGATTTGGTGCTTGGAATTTGGGATTTTCAATCCTCTGTGAACCTTTACCACAGGACATATTATTCAAATCCCGCCGACAGCGTGATAAACAAAGCGAATTAAGTTCGCATTCAGGAGTCAGCTTATGAGTGAACCATTTGAGCCTAAAATCCTGGCGTTTCTGTGCAACTGGTGCGCCTATGCAGGTGCGGATCTGGCCGGGGTATCCCGGTTTCAATATCCGCCTACCATCCGCACGATCCGTGTGATGTGCTCGGGCAGGGTTGATCCCGGCTGGGTGGTAAACGGCCTGAAGAGCGGTTTTGACAGCGTGTTTGTCTCCGGGTGACACATCGGCGAATGCCATTACCTGGATGGTAATGTCTATGCGGCCAAGAGGATGGAAATAGTAGGAGATCTCCTGGATATCTCCGGTATTGGCCGGGATCGAATGCAGCTTCGATGGGTCAGTGCGGCGGAAGGGCAGTTATTTGCCAGGTACGTGACAGAATTCAGCGACATAACCCGTGAAATGGGACCTTTTGATCTTGATAAGTCTGCAATACCATTAGCCGCGGTTGAACAAACCCTGAATTCGCCCCGAATCAGATGGCTTTTGGGCTTGACTAAGCAACTCACTGAGCGGGAAAACGTTTACCATGAAAAACTGGATGAAGATGATTACAAAGAATTGCTTCGAAAAGCCACAAAAGAGGAATATGAAAAGGCACTGATTGCAGTGGCAATCAAGGAAAGCCCCTGCTCAGTCGGTGAAATCTCCGAAAAAATAGGATTACCCGTATATACGATTTCTTTGCGTTTAAATGAATTGGAAAAGAATGGCCTGGCGGAATTGAGCGGTTACGACGGAAGCACCCCCAAGTTTATGGGTCAAACCGCATAGTAGAGAATTAGGGGTTCGCCCCAATTGGATTATTGGAGTCATTAATCACAATGGTAAAAAATACAGAAACTCAAAAGACAGGCAGTGTAATGGTGCTTGGGGCAGGCATAGCCGGTATGCAGGCAGCCCTGGATCTTGCAACTGCCGGTTATTACGTTCATTTAGTTGACAGGTCCCCGAGCATCGGGGGAGTAATGGCACAGTTGGATAAAACCTTTCCGACTAATGATTGTGCCATGTGAATTATATCTCCCAAACTGGTCGAGGTCGGCCGGCACCTGAATATCAACATCATTACCAACTCTGAAGTCGAATCACTTGAAGGAGCGCCCGGTCATTTCCGTGCTATCCTGAGGAATGATCCCCGTTACATTGACCCTGACGTATGCACCGGTTGCGGCCAGTGCGGCCAGGCCTGTCCTGTAAACGGTATAAATGAATACGACTGCGGTCTTGATAAGAGGGCCGCCACTTCCATCCTGTATGCACAGGCCATACCCCTTGCCTATACCATTGATCGAGACCTGTGCATAGGTTGCGGGCTCTGTGAAAAGATATGTTTAGCAGAAGCCATCCGTTATGATGATGAACCGAAGAAGACGGAGCTGGAGATCGGCGCAGTCATCATAGCCGTGGGCAACGAGGTGTACGACCCGAGTGTTCTGGATACGTACGGCTATACGGAATCTCCAAACGTGATCACAAGTATGGAATTTGAGCGTATACTCTCCGCATCCGGGCCTTACATGGGCCATCTGATGCGTCCTTATGACCGGGAAGAACCCAAAAAAATTGCATGGATCCAGTGTGTGGGTTCCCGCGACACCCACGAGTGCAGCAATGCCTATTGCTCCGGTGTCTGCTGCATGTACGCCATCAAGGAGGCGGTCATTGCCATGGAGCATGCCCACGGTGACGTGGATGCGGCCATCTTTTACATGGACATGCGAACCCATGGGAAGGATTTTGAGGATTATTACGCGCGTGCAAAAAACGAGCATGGCGTGCGTTTTATTCGCTCAAGGATACACACCATTGAACCCGGGGAAAACGGTGATATTCGAATCAAATATGCGGATGATACTGGTGAACTAAAGGAGGAAATCTTTAATCTCGTGGTGCTTTCCGTGGGTTTTCAGGTGGGAAATGACACCATAGAACTGGCCGATCGGCTGGGGATTGAGCTGAATAAAAATCATTTCGCTAAGACCGACAGTTTTGTGCCGGTAGCAACGACCAGAGCCGGTGTATACGTATGCGGGGCAATCCAGGGCCCCAAGGACATTCCCCAATCGGTCGTAGAGTCTTCTGCAGCTGCCGCGGTCTCCGGTGTGCTCTTGAGTGAAAGCCGTTGGACCCGGACCGAAAAAAAGGTGATGCCGCCACAAACAAATGTAGTCGGGCAACCTCCGCGTATCGGGGTCTTTGTGTGCCAGTGCGGCATAAACATCGCAGGTGTAGTGAACGTGCCTGAAGTGCGGGATTATGCAAGCACACTCCCTTACGTGACTTATGTTGAAGACAACATGTATACCTGCTCCCAGGACACCCAGGTCAAAATGGCTGAAGTTATCAAGGAGCAGGGTATCAACCGGGTGGTGGTGGCAGCATGTACCCCAAAGACCCATGAGCCTTTATTTCAGGAAACCTTGATGAATGCCGGGTTGAACAAGTATCTGTTCGAGATGACCAATATCAGGAACCAGGACTCATGGGTCCATCCCAACGATCCCGAGGCCGCTACCGAAAAGGCAAAAGACCTGGTCAGGATGGCCGTTTCCAAGGCCGCCCTGCTGGAACCGCTTCCGGAGACGGAGTTGAAACTCAACCCGGTCACCTTAATGGTGGGAGGGGGCGTTGCCGGAATGGTTGCCGCCAAAAACATAGCGGATCAAGGGTATGAAGTTCACTTAGTTGAACGGTCCGATAAGTTGGGCGGTCAGGCCAATTATCTGAATAAGACCTGGAAAGGGGAAGACATCCGGTCCTATGTCAGGTTCTTAACCCATGATGTGGAAGCCCATCCCCGGATTCAACTGCATCTTTCCACTGAAATAGTCGGGGTAGACGGGTTTATAGGAAATTTCAAGTCAATGCTCAAGACCAGGGCAGGTCGAATCAGTGCTGTTGAACATGGAGTAGCAGTTATAGCAACGGGCGGCAGGGAACTGAAACCCGAAGAATATCTTTACGGAGAAAACCCAGGGGTGCTTACCCACCTGGAATTGGATGAACTTTTTATTCGGGATGATCCCAAGCTCAAGGAACTCAATTCCGCGGCATTTATTCAGTGTGTCGGGTCAAGGGAACCCGGCAGGCCATATTGCAGCCGTGTATGCTGCACCCATACAATGGAAAGCGCCCTGGAACTCAAACGGCATAATCCGGGCATGGAAGTCTATGTGATGTACCGGGACATGAGGACCTATGGAGAGCGTGAAGAGCTGTTTACCGAGGCACGAAAACAAGGCATAATTTTTTTCCGGTATGATCCGGAAAACAAGCCAAAGGTTATATCAAATAATGGCTCATTGGAGATCGAGATAAATGATAGTATCCTGAACAGGCCGATTACAATAAAGGCCGATATTCTCACATTAGCCACCGCCATTTTGCCGTTAAAAAGTGAACGATTAGCTCAATACTTCAAGATCCCCGTAAATGATGACGGGTTCTACATCGAGGCCCATGCCAAGCTGAGGCCTGTTGATTTTGCCACGGAGGGCGTCTTTCTCTGCGGTCTGAGCCATTACCCCAAACCCCTTGATGAAAGTATTGCCCAGGCGCTGGCCGCTGCATCGCGCGCCACAGGGCTTATTGCAACAGGCAAGGTCTTTGCGAGCGGCACCGTTGCCCATGTGAACCCTGTGTTATGCAGTAGTTGTGGTGTCTGCCTTGAGGTCTGCCCTTTTGGAGCCCCCTCATTTATCGAGGAGGGGCACTTTGCAGGCAGGGCCGAGGTGAACCCGGTTCTGTGCAAGGGCTGCGGCCTGTGCGTGGCATCCTGCCGGTCCGGGGCCTTAAACCTGAAGGGATTCGGGGAAGAACAAATAATGGCAATGATAGACAAGGTGTAGATTCGGCTATGTGAAAATTTCCATGTGTCGTCTTTTCAATTTGCATTTGACACAACACCTCTTTTTCCTTATACTTTCCAAAAAAACATTCCGTTTCCTAACAGATACGAACAAACCCTTAAAAAATTTTGCCACAGCCTTTCTATGTCGGTTTAAATCTTGCAGTTCCCTTGAATGATTGACAGGAGGACTTATGGAAACAATAAGATGCAAACACTGCGGATTACAATTAGATTCTGAAGATAGATCGAAATACGATAAAACTTATATGGCAAAATTTTCATACGCATCTGATGAACATTACTGCATTCAGTGTTTATGCGATATGATGCGCGATGCGCTGGTTACCGGCGATGTTAAATTCAAAGCCATATATTCTTCACTGTTTGATGTCGTATTTACGTTATGTAATAGAATCGACAAAGCCGC
>JAIOSR010000413.1 GCA_021107495.1 Desulfobacterales bacterium
AGCAATAAACCCTATCACCAGTTTTCTCGTTTTCATTGAAACCTCCTTTCAAGATTCTGTCTGAATGGGAGACAACCCCAATGAGGTTAGGTCATTTTCAACCAACGACGCGCCTGTTAAAATAAACCTATTATCCTACACTTCAAGACGAATGGCAATCCGCGTTTTTCATTCCCCCTCATGTTTTATCCTTGTATGCCCTCCGTTTTTCTTTTGTCCATTTTGGACATATGGCAGGCCTGCCTTTCATGACAAGTTGCATGCACGCATCACATTTGGGATTGCACTTGATAATGGATTTATCCCGACCTTGACGTGTTTTGTTCACCCATTGAGGGTCCACCCAGAGCATTCGAGCCAGGCCGATTAGATCGGCTTTCTTGTCTTTGAGTATGGCCTCCGCCCGGGCAGGCGTGGAAATCCTGCCCGCGGCAATAACAGGGATTTTCACTTCCTTTTTTATCGCGTTAGCAAGGAACACCATGTAGCCCGGCTTGCGTGATTTCTTAATGATATCCGGCAGGAAAAATGACTCGTATGTGCCGCCCATAACCGATATATAGGCAACGCCGTTCTTAGCCAGTTCCCTGGCAAACACGACGGATTCTTTTAATTTCAGCCCATCCGGCAGCCATTCGTCCGCTAAAAAGCGATATCCCACAGGAAAATCTCCTACCAGGTCCTTTACCCTTTTCAGGACCTCCAGAGGGAAACGAATTCGGTTTTCAATGGAACCACCATATCTGTCCTCTCTTTTGTTGGTCCTCGGAGATACAAACTGGCTGAGCAGATATCCTGTTCCACCGTGAAGCTCAACTAAGTCGAACCCGGCCTTTTTTACCCGCAGGGCCGAATTGGCGAACTGTTTCTGAATTTTGGTAATCTCCTTTTTAAGCAAGGGACGGGGACTTCTATTAAATGCCGGGATATCGGAAGCGGAGACAGGATCGGGCGTATAGGCAAATCGCCCGGCGTGGTTGATCTGTAGGGCCGCCCGGCATTTTTGATCTTTTATGGTCCGGGCGATATTTGCCAAACCATTTATATAACGATTATGATCGCAGCGAATCGTCCGGGGAGATCCGCTACCGGCCGGCGTAATGCTTGAGTTTTCCACTACAATCATGGCGGCTCCGCTTTGGGCCATGAGTTTGTAATGTTCCAGAAGCAACGGGGAAATTTTACCTCCTTCAGCAGCATAACCCAGATACAAGGGTGCCATGGTGATTCTGTTTTTTAACCTCAGCCCTTTGAAATTTATGGGTTTGAATAAATAATCATATCCTGTTTTTTTCATTTGTTCCTTTCCTCCTTTCTTTTTCTTGAAGGCTTGCGTCATGGCCTTTTTTCTGATAGGACATCAAACTGTTCAGCGAAAGGTTAAAAGTGTGTTACGTTGGCCTTCCCAGGGGGCAAAATCTAATGGTTAGCTTTTACTGCTGTTAACTTTTTTTGGGATCGTGAAGATGTCCGGTTTAATGGAAATCCTTCTAATTATAGCGCTCATTTTAGGCATTTTTATGCTGCCCCGATTGCTGAACAGGCAGCAAAAAAATGAAATTCAACGGACAGATCAAGGCCCGGGTCTTTCAGGATGGAAGCGGCTGGCAATTCTTGCCTCTTTCCTGTGGCCGGCCCTCCTTGCACTCTATTTGAAACCCTGGAACAGCCACTGGCATATCTTTCTCTATGTGGCGGTTGGTCCCGTTGTCCTGTCTTGGGGAATCTCGTGGGTGTTTTGGGGCTTCAGAAAATACCAAAAGTAATATAGTAACGGATCTAACCGCCCAATTAGGACGTCGTCAGTCAAAGTATTATGCTGACCGCAATCCATTACCCTATTTTCTCAAGGCACTCGATGATCCTGTCATACCCCTTGAGTTCATTAATCCATTCATCAGGGATACCGGCGTTTTCTCCATGATATGCCCCGAGTACCATGCCCACTATCATTCCCCTTGCTGCGGAATCTCCTCCTGCCATGACATTTTCAATCAGGGCGTTCTTGATGTCATTCTCATACGTCGCTAAAAGATGTATAACCGAGGGTAAGGCCGACCCTGCCTCACACACCTGGCCGAACCCTGATATTGTCTGCCTGGTATCCTGACCTTTACTTTTTAATCCCGCCTCTATAAGCGGGGAAAGCATGTAATTATCGGGTTCATCTGAAAGTAGTTTCTGAAGTGCATCAAGAGGGGGTGTACCCTTTAAGGCCTCCAGGGTTATTTTTGCAAGAAGGGCTGCGCTTTCAATGACAACAGGATTGTTGTGGGTCATTGCGGTCTGTTCTTTCACCTTTTTGGCAAGCCTGTCCGGTTCATTATGCAGGGTAAAGATGAGGGGACTGATGCGTGAGGCCCCTCCAAGGTCTGATGACGGCGAACCGCATGAATCAGGTGAGTCGCCTTTTTCCATATTGAATATGGTCTGTTTTGTGGCATTATCCATATAACCATTATATTTTTTCATATAATCGAGCCATTTTCCGGCAAATTCCCCCAGTTCGAATACCCGTTTATCCCTCAAGTATTCAAGAAGAAGCATTGTCTGGTCCCCGTAATGAGTAAATTCTCCCGCATCCTTTGTGGGATGGAAAGAGTTTTCAAGGGGTTTCAACAATCCCTCGATTTTTCCGAATGTCCGATCGATTGCCGAGGTATCATAGATCCAGTGGGCACCCAGTGCCAATGAATCGGCCGCTAATGATATCAGAACCATTTCCTTTATCTTTGGCATCATAATTCCCCCTCCTGTTTTTTTAAATCCCTAAAAGACCGGTTTACAGTATCTGATATACCAATAAATCCATATTGATAAGTCAACAGAAAATTTGATCCATTTACTTCTTCTTACCTGACGGGGCAGATAGACGGAGTAAGGCAACCTCTGACGGCACACCCACACGGATCGGCAGACCTACAGTGCCTATGCCAGCGGTCACATGGAGGAAGTCCCCCATTTTTTCATAAAGACCGTGGGTATAATCGTAAGCGAGATCAGCCAGGTTTAGTAGACCCGGCACGCCGATCTGGCCTCCATGGGTGTGGCCGCAAAGGGTTAGAGAAATGTTTCTTTTACGGGCCGGTTCAAAACCGGTCGGTCGATGGGTAAAAAGGATCGAGAATTGGTCGGGCCTTATTCCATGCATGGCCCGGCCAAGGTTGATATCTCCGCCTTTGCCTAAGAAATTGTGTCCCGGATCGTCCACACCTACGAGGGCCAGAGGCAGGCCTTCGTGATTAAAGGAATGATTCCGATTCCGAAGCATTGTTATGCCGCCGGACTCAAGGGCCTTTGAGACCTGGTCGGCCCCGGTATAGATATCGTGGTTTCCAATCGTGGCATATATGCCAAGCGGGACCTTATTCAAAAGATGAAGATGTTGAACCAGGACTTTACTGAAATAAGGCCTGTGTTCGATAATGTCCCCGGTGATGACTACCAGGTCGGGTTTAAGATCTCTTGTGAGGGACATAACAAAAGGGACAACATGGGGCGATGTCCATATTCCGATATGCAGATCCGAGAGGTGGGCTATTGTCAGTCCATCCAGGGTTTGAGGAAGACCGGCCGGAGAAATATTGTGCCTGATCACCTTAGGAGTTGCTTCAGACCGGGCAAAGCCCCAGGCCCCGCCTCCTAAAACCGCACCCCAGACGGTCCCTCTTGCCGCCCTGACCATAAAACTTCGGCGATCAAGATCGGCCGGTTTATCCTGTATAGGTTTTGACCTTAACCTGCGGGCCACCAGTGAAGGCAGTCGTAAAAAGATGAGAACCGCAATGCTGATAATGCCGGCCAATAACAGCCACAGGATAATACCTGCTTGCCAGGTTACGAAAAATCTGAAGACCAGTGAGACAAACCAGGATGACGGCGGGTCCTGTCGTGAAAAGGTAATGAAAAGAAAAGGCCAGGGCAGGTTACCGGCAAGGAAGAGACTGATCAGTAATAGACGGAGCCGAGTACGCTTCCCAATACGCCGCCACCAGATCAAAAATCCCAGGATCTGGATCAAGAGAAAAACAAAAAATATGTTCCATAAAAAGTGCATTTGATAAGGCTGTTCCCTATTTTGAGACTAACCTGACGGGCTTTGCTGGTCGACCATGGCAATATCTCCTTCCCTGTTATTCCAAGGGGTAGGAAGGGAAGAATAAAACAGCTTTAGACCGGCAAAGCTTATCACATGTAAAATGGTCCTTAAACAATTTTTTAGTGTTCATTTTATTGCTGGTATTTTTTATTGTATGGTAATAGCCTGTTACTTTTCCGTTTAATTGGAACAAAAAATCACTGGCAATTAATCCCTCATTCGGCACAGGAGGAATACAATGAAAAAGAAACTGATATTTGCGATTTGCATAATAATCGGATTAGCAGGACCCTCATATGCAAAGGAAAATATTGCGAAACAGATAAAACAAACAGTAATCGATAATTTAAACGCCCTGCAAAACGAA
>JAIOSR010000214.1 GCA_021107495.1 Desulfobacterales bacterium
GACCTTGCCTATATAGAAAGCGTGGGGTAAAAATATAAAAAAAGGCTTATTTTAAGGATATGAAAATGAGTGAAGCAAAAGAAAAGAAGACAATTCTGGTAATAGAGGATGACCCTGATGTTCTTTCCATGATCATCAAGCATTTGGAATTTTTAAAATATGAAGTCATCACTGCTACGGACGGTCTGGAAGGGCTGAAAAGCCTCGAATCGGGCGGGTATGACCTGGTAATCACGGATATTGTCATTCCTTATGTGAGCGGAGTTGGCGTGGTTACTGCTCTAAAGAATAAAAGTCCTGAAATACCGGTTATCGCAATAACGGGTTATGGCAAAGAGCCGGAGGCCGCTGCCATGGAAAAAAAGGCTGACCTTGTGCTTGCAAAGCCTGTGAGGATGTCCCTTCTCAAGGAGTATATAGCAAAGCTTCTATCTTCAAGGGAAAAATAACCCATGACGAAACTCCATATCATTCACGGACCGTATAAAGGGCAAGCTTTCGATCTTGCTCGTGACATAATCTACGTAGGACGGTCCTCTGAAAATGACATCCAGATCAAGGATAATTCCGTATCGCGGAAGCACCTGAAAATCATCAGGAAAGAGGATAAATATTTTGTCGAGGATTTAAAAAGCACCAACAATACCTTTGTTGATGGTGAATTTCTAATCCCCGGTAAAGAAGTTGAAATAAAAGAGGGCCTCCCCATTGCTGTTGGCAAGGTGCTGGTTTCCATAGGCGAAAGCATGCCGGAGGATACCGTTTTAATTAAGGATTTAGAGGCCCTCACCGATGAATTCTCCAAAACAGGCATGTACACTTCATATAAAGACAGACCCATGACTACGGCCAAGAATCTTGAACTTATCTACAAGGTGGCCAATGTCTTAGTGCAGTCATTAAATATTACCGAACTCTTCGAAAAGCTGATGGATTACCTGTTCGATTTTCTCAAGAGAATTGACAGGGGGGCTATTCTATTGATTGATGATGAGACCGGTAAACTTGAACAGATAATAGCAAGGTCAAAATACGATACCGGCGGAACGACTGTGAATTACAGCCGGACCATAGTGAATGAGGTCATAAATAAGGGTAATCCCATAACCATGCCGGAGATGAAGCCCGAAGAAATGGATAATTTTTCAGATAGCATGGGAGTAATCCGGTCTGTCATGTGTGTGCCGCTGATCAGCAAATCCAAGATCCGCGGGGTTATCTATGTGGACTCTGTGGATATGCCCCATGGATTTCGAAAAGAGGATGTTTCTCTGCTTACGGCTTTGAGCAGCCCGGCGGCCGTGGCCATAGAGAATGCACTGCTTTATTCAAATTTAGAGAAATTAGTGGAAGAACGAACCGCAACGCTTAAGGAGACCGAAAAAAAGCTCAGGGAGAGTGAGTCCAGGTTTAAGGCCATATTTGATAACATGAGCAGCGGAGTTATAGTTTATAAAGCTGTCAGTGATGGTGAGGATTTTATTATCCTGGATTTGAACCGGGCAGATCAAAAGATTGAAAACATTGATAAAAAGGAAGTGTTAGGGAAAAGCGCGCTTGAAGTACTTCCCCAGTTAAAAGATGCGGGCCTGTTTAAAATTTTTAAGCGGGTATGGGAAACGGGCAAACCCGAACACCGCTCTGTGACCCTGCGCGAAGATCAGAAATCTGTGGGTTGGAGAGAATATTATGTATATCGGTTGCCTTCCGGGGAAATTGTCTCCATTTTTGATGATGTCACCGGCAGGAAAAGGGCTGAGGAAGAACAGATAACCTTGCAGAAACAACTCTTTGTTTCTCAAAAAATGGAATCAATTGGTGAATTTGCCGGGGGCACGGCCCACAATTTCAGAAACATATTGCAGGCGATCTGTGGTAATACCGAATATCTTGAAATGATGTATGGAGAAGAACCGGAAGTCGGTGAACTGACGAACAGTATTTATGACTCCGTGGAAAAAGGCGTGGATCTGATTAATAACCTGTTGCACTTCTCCAAAAGGGGCGGTGAAGTTCAACTCGTGGATGTGGACCTGGCTGATGTCATCATGAAGGCATGCGAAATCATAGAGAAGGTATTTCAAAAGAATATTGAGATCAAATTAAATTTGGAGAAAGAACTTTTTGTGAAAGGGAACCACTCTCTTCTTAGTCAGGTGTTTATGAATCTGTTCACCAATGCCAGGGATGCCATGCCCAATGGCGGCACGTTGCTAATTGAGGCACAAAAGAGAAGGGATAATGTTATTGCGGTCGTGTCGGATACCGGTCACGGCATGAATAAAGAAACAATAGAGAAAATCTTTGACCCGTTTTTTACGCTCAAGGAGGTGGGAGAGGGTACGGGCCTGGGCCTTTCCACGAGCCACGGCATTATTCAGCAGCATAAAGGGACTGTCTCTGTTACGTCAAAATCGGGCAAGGGCACCACATTCGAGATAAGTCTCCCTTTTGAGAAAGCGGAAGTGGCTCAAGACCCCGGGCCTGAAAGCGAAATTATAATGGGAAAGGGACAGAAAGTTCTCATCGTGGATGATGAACTTCCCACATTGGATGCATTGACAAGTATGACAAACCATCTGGGCTATAAAGCCATTCCTGTTAACAGGGCCGTTGCGGCACTCAACAATTACAAAAAATGGGAACCGGATATTGTGCTCATGGACAGGGGTATGCCGGAAATGGACGGCATTACCTGTATAAAAAACATTATGGAGATGGATCCGAAGGCACGGATTGTTATTATTTCCGGCTACGAGGAAGCCGGGGCTAATGGGATTGATGATAATGTCAGGAGCCTGATAAAAGGCTATCTCACTAAGCCCTGTGGAGCTGAAGAGTTGAGCCTGATGCTCTCACGGGTGCTGGAATCATGAAATGAAACATGATCTTAACATCCTCATTATCGACACCGACCCTGCGATCATGGCGGGATTGGAAAAAAGTATGAAACGCCTGGGCTTTGCGCTCTGCTGCACTGCCACGCCTGACAGCTCCACCGAACAATTGGAGGGATTGAGCCCTGACCTGGCCATTTTAGGGCCTTCTTCCGATACCTCGACCTGCATCAAATGTATTCACAAATTGAAAATAATCGACCTTGGCATACCCATTCTGACCTCCTGTGATGATGAATATCTTCAGGAAAAGGCCATCAGTGCTCCATTTGAAGGATTGTATTATTTGAACCCGGATCTGAAACCGGGCGAAATTTCAAAGACAATAGAAAACGCATTAAAGCACAAGGCCGAGAGTGAGTTGCGGCCTGATTTCCCGGTAATTATCGGCCAGGGACGGGAGATTCAGGATATAAGGAAAAAAATCCGTAATGTGTCTGATAAGGATATTACCGTGCTGGTCACCGGGGAGACCGGTACCGGCAAAGAACTGATCGCCCGCTCCATTCATTACCACTCCTCGCGAAGCAGAGGCCCGTTAGTCAAAATAAATTGTGGGGCCCTGCCTGATGAACTGTTGGAGAGTGAGGTCTTTGGTTTTCAGAGGGGGGCCTTTACCGGCGCACACAAAGACAAGCCGGGCCGTCTTGAAATGGCAAACGGGGGAACACTGTTTGTCGATGAAATCGGGGACCTTTCCCTTTCTCTCCAGGTTAAATTTCTCCAGGTGCTTGAGGGTAGGGAGTTTTCGAGACTCGGGGGGACAGAGGATAAAATCATAGATACCCGGGTAGTGGCTGGAAAAAAGTCAGGGAAGGTACTTTCAGAAAGGATATTTTCTATCGTCTGAATGTGATGAAGATAAGGGCACCGGCCTTAAGAGAACGAAAGGGTGATATTCCTCTTTTGATCCACTACTTTCTTAACAAATACTGTTTTGAGTTCAAGAAAGAACTTCTGCATATCCCTGCTAAAATCGCCGACCTTTTCTTGGCATATCAATGGCCGGGGAATGTAAGGGAGCTTGAGAATGTTATAAGACGTGCAATTGTTCTCAGGGATTGGAACTTCATATATAAA
>JAIOSR010000541.1 GCA_021107495.1 Desulfobacterales bacterium
AACAAGGATAGTAAGGGGAATAACAAGCCAAACGAAGATTTTTCCGGTCCATTCGCTGATTTGATCCATGATATTCAGAAGAGTTTTAATCCGCATTTATATTCCTTTCCTTTTGCCTTGATTTATTTTTACATTAAAACCCGGTCCTCCTGGACCGTCGAAGATTCCCGTTGAGGTTCTTGAGGTCACAGATAGATGGCTTTGCCTTGGTGTTTTGTGCCTACAAAATTCAAGCATACAGTCTTTGTAGGAGACTACAGTGAAGGATGAACCAAATTACAATAACTCAGTTAAATTGCAACAGAGCAAATACCCTCCGGGTATAACCAAAGCCTGGTCCTCTGGACCTGTATTTTGCTGCTCAACAAAGATATTTAGTATAAGTGAAAGGGATTGATTTGCAGTGACATAATGGGCGAGCACGAAGGCACGCCCTACGTTTTTTCACGGAAAGCAGGGTCTGTATGCAGATACCCGGCCAGGGTTTTTCTTGAAATACAGATAGATAAAGGATCTTAAAGAAGCGTCCCGGGCTAAACGCCCCGGACGCCTCTTTCCTAATTACTTGACTCCCATTTTCTCGAGTTCGGTTAAGACCTTTCCTACATATGCAGGCGTGCGGCCGTGGCCAAATTGTCCGGCCATCTCGCGCCAGTCTTTATACTCATCGAGATATACCATTTGAGATTTGAGCATCCTGGCATAAAATGCGGATTTCTTGGCCTGCATTAAGCAGTACTGGCCAGCCAGATCCTCCAGTTTTTTCAAGCCTTCTTCTTCCAGTTTGACGATTTTAGTCCCTTTTGCAATGAACTTCTCAATTGCCCTGCCGGACGATCCTTCATAAAAGGCCGTGGCCTGCATTGCTGCTGCCTGGCATCCGTATTTGAGGATTGCCTGGTACTCTTTGGACAGGGAATTATATGCCTTCAGGTTTACCATTGTCCCGAGTTGTGAAGAAGGCTGGAACCAGCAGGGGACGCTCCAGTATTTTGTAATCTCTGCAAAGCCCATTTCCCAGTCAACCCCGGGGCTGCTGAATTCGGCGCCATCTATGGCCCCTCTCTCTACAGCAAGGTATATTTCACCACCGGGCATCTTGATGGGTGAGCCGCCGATTTGTTGCATGATCCAGATGGTTGCCCTGGACGGGGTCCTCAGCTTTTTACCTTTATAGTCCGCAATAGTCTTAATCGGGCCGGCTTTTGCTGCGGTACGAAATCCGGATTCCATGGGGGTCGCGCCCAAGGAGAAGTAAGTCATGCCGTACTTCCCGTAAAGCTCCTGCATCATGTCAAGCCCGCCGAAATCGTACATCCAGGTGATATAGTCAACGTTGTCAAAGCCAAAGGGAAATGATCCTAAAAAATCAAAGGCAGGATCCTTGCTTGCCCAGTAACTGGGCCAATCACCGGCCATCTGCACTACTCCCTTGCTGCAGGCATCAAAGTACTCAAATGCCTTCATCAGGGAACCGGAAGGGAACCATTTTATGTCAAATTTGCCGCCCGTCATCTCCTTGACATACTCGATCATCACCTTGTCACCCTTGTAGAGATTTATCGCGGGTGTCCAGGTGCTTCCCATCCTCCATTTTATCTTGTCCGCAGAGATAGCTGTGGATCCAAATGCGAAAACCAGTGTTATGGAACATACAATAGCAAGAAGTGTTATCTTTTTCATTTTTTCCTCCATAATCTTTAGGTTTACACCTTAGATTTTATCACAAAACCTTTGCCTTATCCGCTAATCTTTTCACCTCCTTCCTGATTTATTAATGATAAAATACCGGTCTTGTTAGAAATTCCGCCTCTTTACTGCAATCTACCTACTACATATGGTCCATCCGGTATCACGGCTACTTTGTCATTATCTTCAAGCAGCCGGTTGACGGTTTCCTGCAGATTTTCGATCTTTGTGGTTCCAATTTTTTCCAGATCTTCTTTGGAAAGACCGGGAGAGTGCACGTAGACCCTGCCTGCATGATCCAGGGCCTGATAAATATTCTGGGCGCACCATTGATCTATAACAAAGTCTTTCGGGTCGCAATAGCCGGTAAAAAACTCCTGAGGGCTGCATCCGGATCGAAGGATCTCGCAAAACTCCGGACCCCCTATGCCTTCCCTGCATTCACAGGAAACGACTATTGAGCCACCTTTTTTTAAGATATCCTTTGCGCAGATCAGGGCCTTGCTGATCTGGTAAAAGGTGGCATCCAGGGGATATCCCCCTCCTGAGGTAATGACCAGATCAAACGGTTGATCCACGGAAACCACGGAATGCCCGTAAACCATGTCACACCCGGCTAAATGGGCATGGTTGTAATGCCCTGCAAAGACCCCTGCTATCTTTCTGTTTTTATTGATGACCACGTTCAAGATAAAATCCGCGCCGACCAATTCCGTTACCCTAACCACATACTCGTGGAAGGGATTCGCCTCCAGGATACAATTGGTCACATTCGGGTGGTCTATCATCTTGTAGGAGTGCATGAATTTCATGGTCTCAAAGCTGGAGATCCCGGGCAGAATGGCCTTTCCGCCGCCGGAGTATGCCGCGTAAAAGTGAGGCTCGATAAGACCCGTCAGGATCTTCAAATCCGCATCAAGATAGTGTTTATTGACTTCTATGGGCTCACCGTCTATTTCATCAACCTTTCTGTATTCGTCCGATTTTCGGCAATAGTGGTTTACTATGGTATAGTTGTCCACGATTTCACGGCCCACAAGGTATTCCATGTCTTTACCCAGGTTCGGCCGGTGCATGCCCGTAGCTATCAGGATTGTGATATTTTCTCGGTTTATCCCACTCTGTTCGATCTCTTTGAGCAACGGGGGGAGGATGACTTTATTGGGCACGGGACGCGTGAAGTCGGAAATGACCACACAGGCATTTTCCTTTCCCTGTGCGATTTCATTGAGGGGAGGACTTGCAATGGGCTCGGCAATGGCCTCCCTAACCGCCTTCACCGGGTCCGGTATCGGGGATAGGGGACTCATTTCCAGAAGGTTCACCGAGTCCGGGAGAGTAAGGTCCGTAGTATTTTCGCCATACAGCAACTGAGCCTTCATTGATTTATCTCCATTGCGGGGTTTTCCTAAATCAAATAGACCTGCCGTTTATAAAATAAAAATACCCTGGCAAACTGGTATTACCAATATCCAAGTCTAAAATGAATTGTCAAGGAAAAAATAGCTGATTAAAGGTTAAAAACCCTTGCGCCTGCAAAATAGAACTGGTATTACCAATTTATAATAGATCCTGATAGCAGGAGTTTTCCATGTTTCAGAGAATTTCTCCCAAGAAAATTTCCGATGAGATTATTGAACAGTTCAAGCGGCTTTTGAGCAACGGCGAGCTCAGGCCCGGCGATGAATTGCCCTCTGAACGCGAATTGGCCGAGTCCATAGGCGTCAGCAGGCCACCGCTCCGGGAGGCCCTCAATGCGCTCCAGGCCATGGGTTTTGTGGAAATCCGGCCGAGAAGCAAAATAGTTGTAAGGTCCCTCACCGAAAAACCTGTTGAAGACCCCCTGAGTCTGCTCATTGCCGATGACCAGGAAAAATTCTTTGAGCTCCTGGATATCCGAAGGGCCATGGAAAGCTGGGCCGCTTTTAACGCAGCAAAAAAGGCAACGGAATCAGACATCGAACGACTCGAACAGATTGTCGTTCGGGACCAGAAAAATCTCAGAGAGAACAGAGATGATGCAAAGACAGACGCCGACTTCCATATTGCCATCGCCCTTGCCGCCCACAATACAGTCCTTTCCCACCTGACCGCTTCCTGTTACAATATGCTCTGGAGCACCCAGAAAATGTCCAGGGAACAAATCTTCATGAAAAGAGAAAATAAGCTACACATTGCCGAACAGCATATGCGCATCTTCCAGGCAATCAAAAGCCGAAACCCCGATCAGGCATCCAGGGAAGCAAGGCGCCACTTAACCTTCGTTGAAAACGAATTCCGGGAATACATCACTTCAGGCTTCCCTTCCGATTGATCTAGTGTTTTTTGCCGCTCACCCCGCCAGCCCCCTCAAATTTTCTTTTCAGCACAGGTCAGCACCATCCCCCCGCCAAAGGACAGTTCCCCGGCGATCAGATACCTAATGAATCGTGAAAACCCAAGGACAAAGAGATTCTCCATAGATCCGGGTCCTCCCAAATATTGATCACATACGACAAGAACATACCCCATTAGGAATCTTCCTTTTGCCTTGACTATAAATGCTAATTGGATTAAATAATTACGTTTGTTTATTGAAAGGATAAGGAAGGTCGAAAAGCGGACAGGCTTAGTTATAATATGGAAAAGACAAGTTCGGTCATTGAGGAAAGAATAAAAAAAGGCGAGAAACTAAAATCCATGGGGGTTAACATTTACCCGGCGGGATATCACACCGATATCACGGCAAGCGAGGCGGTTGAAC
>JAIOSR010000078.1 GCA_021107495.1 Desulfobacterales bacterium
CGGCGTTTATATAAGCAGCAAAGAAGGGAAGTTTATAAACGCCAACAAGGCCCTACTGGACATGCTGGGTTACGAAAGTAAAGAGGAATTTTTGCGGATCGATATAGCGAAAGACCTGTATCTGAAACCTGAAGATCGCAGAAAGTTCCAGGAGATGATCGAGAGGGACGGAGGGGTGATTGACTATGAAGTCGATTTCAAACGAAAAGACGGAAAAGCTATTCCGATCCTTCTCACAAGCCATGTACGATATGATCAGGATGGGAACGTCCTTGGTTATGAAGGGATCAATGTTGATCAGACCCAAAGAAAAAGGATGGAAAGAGAGATCAGAGAATCCCATGATTTCCTGAACAAGATTATTCGGAGTTCCCCCAATTCCATTATGGCGGCGGATATGAAAGGGAATATCATAATCTGGAACAAGGCCGCGGAAGAGACCTTAGGATATAAGGCCGGAGAGACCATCGACAAAATGAACATCAGAAATGTCTATCCGGAAGGGGTGGCCGAAGAGATAATGGAAATGATGCGGAGCCCTGAATATGGAGGTGTGGGCAGATTGAGATCCCATCCCATGGTCTATGTAAGACGAGACGGTGCTCTGGTCGAAGGGGATCTTTCGGCGGTGATAATTTACGATGTCAATGGAAAGGAGGCGGCATCTGTAGGCACATTCGTGGACTTGAAAGAAAGATTGGACATGGAAAGAAAACTCAGGCAGACGCAGGAACAGTTATTACAGTCCGAAAAGCTGGCGGCCATGGGACGTCTGACCTCTCAGATTGCCCATGAGTTGAATAACCCGCTTTACGGTATTATGAACACCTTAGAATTGATGAAAACCGAGATCCCTCAAGAGAGCAAGAGGAGAAAAATACTTGAAATGGCGCTTTCGGAGACTATGAGAATCACTGAAATGCTCCGCAAGATGCTCTCTTTTTCCAAGCCCGATGAGGAAGAAAAGCAACCTACCGATATCAATACCATCCTGGACGAGATCCTTCTCCTGCACGAAAAGCAGTTGCAGGAGCGCAGCATCCGGATTTCTTCCAACTTTGACACAGGTCTGGGAGAGGTCCATGCATCAAAAAACCAGCTCCGCCAGGTTTTTCTTAATATGATTTCCAATGCAAGAGATGCCATGTCTGACGGAGGAACCCTGACCGTTAGAACCAGTACAAAGGGGGATAATGTCCACATTAAGATATCCGATACGGGAGTTGGTATTAGAGGTGAAAATATTGACAGAATCTTTGACTCCTTTTTTACCACCAAGGACAATGTGAAAGATGTGGGTCTCGGGCTTTCCGTCTGCTATGGGTTTATAAAGGATCATGGTGGCAATATTGAGGTAGAGAGCGAGTTGGGTTCCGGAACAACCTTCACGATTATCCTGCCCATGGTTAAAGAAGGTTCTGAAGAAGACCTTGAACAGCGAAAGATTTGATCTCAAACCATTTATTTTTCCATTGATAACCTGGCCCTCCGCTCTGGTCCAGATCAGAGATAGATGACACTGCCTTAGATTTTCGTTCCTAAAATCACAAATTCCAAGCACCAAATTTCAAACAAATCTCTAATTCTAATACTCAACACGCGGCGGAAGCGCCTGCGCTGCGCGTGACCGAAACCGGATTAAAAAACGAACGTCCAACAGCGAACATCGAACGTCCAACGTCGAATGAGCGTGCGCCTTCGGCGTTTCAATATTTAATGTTCGATGTTGAGCGTTGGATGTTCGACGTTCATCTTTTTACTTCACCACTTGAATCCCCTTAATATCCGGAATGGTCTTCATGATTTCCCCCATCTTGTTGACTATCTCTGACTCCTGGCTTATTGGAACATCCGGTTTGAGATAGACGAATTTGTTTTCAATCTGGACCTCGACACTCGGTTTTACGTCTATGAGAAAATTCCTGACTTTAACGGTAAGAGCCAGATCATCCATCGCGTTTTTGGATTCAGGGGTAGTTTGGAATTGCCTTAACCCGGAGATCAGGCATATTGTATCCACAGCATCCTCTATCGTGATCTTGTCGATATTAAGGACCAGATCGTAGGCGCCGGGATCCCATGGTTCTATCCCGTACAACTTTTGCCCCCATTTTCTTCGTTGCTCGTCAATCCTTTTTATATAACGGGAGGCCTCCTCCTTTTTTGAAATCTTATCCCGTTCCATAACGGTTGATATGCGATACTCCAGCCCGGCAATAATCAGGACCTTGAGCACATGTGAGATACCTTGAACAAAGTAGTGACCAGCAAAGCCATGGTAGACCAGGTTGTCTCTGGTTAGATGCTTTAAGAGGGCAGCCTGAGTGTAAGCAATGTATTTTTTCTTTCCATGGGTAAAGCGGTCCAGAATGGAGGGGGCATCCTCAAATGCTTGAGTGAGCTTTATCTCAGGAATATTGAATTCTTTCGAGGCTTCAAGAATAACCTCCCGAGAGATACAACCGTACCCTAACTTTTGAGCGGCTTTTTCGGCAATCTCTTTGCCACTGCTATATGAGCCTCTTGAGACTGTGACAATGCCCATAATCGACCTCCTTTACATTCCTCTGTGTGTCATTTACGGTAACATATTGAGGTTATCGAAGTGAATCTTCAGCCCGAGGCCTAAATTTTCTCTTCCTTGAGCCTTAAGCCTTGTGTCTTTGGCAATTCTATTTTTTATATGGTTTTTCTTGTCGGAT
>JAIOSR010000127.1 GCA_021107495.1 Desulfobacterales bacterium
AGAGCTTGGTTGCACACCCGCGGAGACTGGATACACTGGAATTGGAGCTACAGCCCCCCAGTGGTTTGTCAATCGTGTGGCCGAAAGGATTTGCAAAGGCAGTTCTGAACTGGCATTGGTTTGCGGGGCCGAAGCCTTTTATACACACGGAAGAGCCCTTTCTCTGTATGAAGCAATGCTTGATTTTTATGCAGAGAACCCGTCGCGCGTCCGATCGTCCTACGTTGGGGATATTAGAGTTCCTTACAACGTCCTTGAAGAGCAGTACGGACTGGTAATGCCTTTAACCATGTATTCTATTATGGAAAACGCCCTGCGGGCACACTGGAATATGTCCATAGATGATCACTTCCTGGAGCTGTGCTCTTTCTGCGCTCAGTCGTCAGAGATTGCATCCCAAAACCCTTTTGCCTGGACCCGGAATGCCGGAACCGCTGGGGAAATAGGCACGCTCAATGAAACAAACCGCATGGTGGCGTTCCCTTACACCAAGCTGATGTGCTCAAACATGACCGTAAACCAGGGTGCAGCGCTGATAATGACTAATTTGGAAAAGGCGGAGGCTCTGGGTATACGAAAAGACAAGGTCGTTTTCCTGCGAGGCTTCGGTGATGCCGAGGACATTTGGCTGGTTTCGGAACGCCCCAACATATGGGCCAGCCCTTCGGTGCGTGTGGCCGTAAACCAGGCCCTGGATCAAATCCCTCTCTCAATAGATGAGATTGAATATCTTGATTTTTACAGTTGTTTTCCGTGCGCTCCTCGAGTAACACGTGAAATGCTCGATATATCCCGTGAGGATTCAAGACCGCTGACAATCACCGGAGGTATGCCTGCTTTTGGCGGACCGGGGAATAATTATGCCATGCACGCAATCTGCCGGATGGTAAACAAACTCCGCGAAAAACCGGAGTCATTTGGACTTGTTCAGGCATTAAGTTGGTACATAAGCAAACATTCGGTAGGCGTATACAGCGGAAGCCCTGGAGCGATAGCCAATATCCATGAAAATAAAGGTCGCTTGGGGCTGAAAAATGAAGAGTATCAACCGGTGAAGTTGATTACAGAGGCAAGAGGAAAAGCCAGGGTCGAATCCTATACCGTCCTTTACGACCGTGACAGTGAGCCATGCGCCGCAACTGTAATAGGAAGGGAAGAAAATGACAACCGGTTTATTGCAAAGATTAAGCCCGAGAAAAACGTGTTGGAACAGATGACGCAAGAAGAAATTATAGGAAAGCGCGGCAGAGTTGAATATGATCCGGCCAAGGCAATTAACTGGTTTTACCTTTGATAATGCCTGTGAAATGGACCGGACATTTAAGACCGGACGTATCTTTGTTTTAGAATAGAGCAGGGGATAAACACAAAATACTTGACGATCTTTTAAGATCAGCACGTTATCGACACATTTAATAAGGAGATATTATTATGCCTCAGAAAAAGGAAAAAGAAAAAATATACGAAGAAAACCGAAAGCACTGGCTTTCCGAAGAGGAAAAAATCTATGAGCTCTGGGAAAAGGCTTACAATCCCGGCGGGCAAAAACAAATAGACCGTCTGGCAAAACAGGGGAAGAAGCCGGTACGCCAGCTTATAAGGCAGCTGATTGATCCGGAAGCAGAGCTTCTTGAACTTAGCAGAGGCGCTGGCTTTGGCTTGAATTACGAAACGGCAATGGACGTACCCAGTGGGGGTTTGGCTACGGGGATAGGTAAAATTCACGGCAACTGGGTGATGATCATTGCCAATGATAGTCGTGTCAAGGCAGGGGCTTATTATCCCATTAACTGCAAAAAACACCTGCGCGCTCAGGATATCGCGGATCAATGTGGCATCCCCTGCGTCTATATCGCAGATTCCGCCGGGGGCTATTTGCCGACGCAGGACAGGGTATTCGCGGGCAGAGGCCAGTTCGGGCATTTTTTCTACAATATGAGCAGGATGTCGGCCAAAGGACTGAAGCAATATACCCTTAGCACCGGGGGCAACACAGCAGGCGGGGCTTATATTGTTTATCTGGCCTGCGAATCGATTATGATTGACGGGATGTCTTATTCGTTTCTGGGAGGGCCCCCCATGGTCAAAGCAGCCATTGGCGAGGAAGTCACCATGGAGGAACTGGGGGGAGCAAGGGTGCACACCTCAATATCCGGCGGCGCGGATCATATAGTCAGTACACAGGATGAGGGCATTGATAAACTGAGAGAGTTGCTATCCTATGATCCCAAGCAAAAGCTGTGTATTGAACGCTGCGATCCAAAAGAACCGAAGGTACCCATTGAACATCTATATGAGGTTTTGCCAGTAGATCCTTACAGGGGTATTGACGTCCGGGAAGTGATCAAGTGCATTGCGGATGACAGTGATTTCAGTGAATACAAGCACAACTACAATCCAGGCCGGGGGGATACGATAGTCTGCGGCAAGATACGCCTTAAAGGTCTCCCTGTGGGAATTATTGCCAGCAACGGCATTGGGGTAATCTTTGCGGATGCGGCAAGAAAGGCGGTGGAGTGGGTTATTCGCTGCTGTTCACACAAGATCCCCATCCTTTATATACAGAATTCGCCGGGTTACATGGTTGGAACCGCGGAAGAACGCGCCGGCATCGGCAAATACGGCTCTGACATGGTGAGGGCGGCAGCGTGTTCGAATGTTCCAAAGATACAGTGGGTTATCGGCCCCGATCATGGGGCTGCAAACTACGGAATGTGCGGAAGGGCCTATGACCCCCATTTTATCTTTAATACAATGCGGGGAAGGACTTCGGTCATGTCGGGAAAGACCGCGGCCTTTATACTTACTAAGCTGGAACGGATAAACGCAAAGAAGCGAGGTGAGGAGATGGATGACGAAGAGGCAAAGAAATTCGAACAAATGATGATAGAAAAATATGCCAAAGAAGCGCATCCCTTTTATATGGAGGCACGACTGTTCCATGATGGAACAATACCTTTAAAAAATATGCGGGATGTCCTGGCCGTGGCATTTGAAGTCTCTCTTTTAAAACCCATTGCCGAATCCACATTTGGTAATTTTAAATTCTGATAAGGAGGCATGCAAAAATGTCTGAGGTTATTCTCCAGGAAAAAACAGAAAAGGGCATATTGATCCTTACGTTGAACAGACCGGAGGCAATGAACTGCCTGAATTTCGAGACCATTGACACACTGCAACAGGTGATCGAAGAATCAAATTTTGATATGTCCATAAGAGTCATTATTATAACCGGCGCAGCTCCACCAGAAGGGAAAAAGGCATCATTTTGCGCGGGGGCCGATCTGATTGAGAGGCGGACCTTTTCCGATGATCAGGTTCGGCGTTTCATCAGCAGTGTTCGCAAGACAATGATAAGCGTGGAAAACGCTCGGGTCCCTGTTATTGCGGCCATAAACGGTTATGCCTTTGGAGGGGGTACAGAGCTCGCCCTTGCCAGCGATTTGAGGATTGCCTCTTCTAACGTCTTAATGGGTTTGACCGAGACCAGCCTGGCGATCATCCCGGGCGGGGGTGGCACCCAGCGGCTCCCCAGAATCGTGGGCCTGGCAAAGGCGAAGGAATTGATATATACGGCAAGACGAATCGACGCCAAGACCGCTCTGGAAATCGGCTTGGTCAACAAGGTTGTGGAACCGGGCGAGCTTATGGAAGCGGCCATGGCTCTCGCCGCAGAGATCAGCCAGAACGGACCGATTGCGGTACAACAGGCCAAGTTCGTCCTCAATTACGGTTCCGAGTGCAGTATCGGGGTGGCCTTGCCCATGGAGTCAAAGGCCTATGAAGTCACCATACCCACCGAAGATCGTATGGAAGCCCTGGTAGCGTTTGCGGAAAAACGCAAACCCGTATTCAAAGGCAAGTAGATAGAAGGAGCTCAAAGCACATTTGATGAAGCTTTCTCTCTTGGAAAAGAAAGGAGAAATGTGTGGCTTTCACAAATATAAACGGAATAAAGATATATTATGAGATTCACGGCAATGGTGAGCCCATTGTACTGCTCCACCACGGGTTTGGATGTTCAATGATGTGGAAGAATATATACCCCCCTCTAATTGAAAAGGGCTATAAGGTGGTTATGTACGACAGGAGGGGATACGGAAGTTCAGATGACAGGAAAGATTTTAAAGAATTCTATGTGAGCGACAGGTTTCGTCCTGAGAGCGTAAACGAGCTGAACCAATTGATGGACTTCCTTCGAATCGATTCTTTTCATCTCATAGGAC
>JAIOSR010000300.1 GCA_021107495.1 Desulfobacterales bacterium
GGTCCAGCTCTTTCCGCCAACCGGACCATGGGCGCTTTAGGTGGAATTGTTGCGAGCCGCATTGCCCGTGAATTCCGTATCGGCGGACCCTCCTTTACCATTTCAAGCGAGGAAAGTTCTGGCATTAGAGCCCTCGATGTCGCAGTGCGCATGCTGCAAAACCATGATATTGACCAGGCAGTGGTTGGGGCCGTTGATCTGGCCGGGGATATTCGTTCGGTCCTCGGGACACATGCGGGAAGGGAGTTTTCCAAATCAGGAAATATCCGACCATTTGATAAGAGGGCCGACGGCACGATTACGGGGGAAGGTGCCTCTGCCGTTATTCTAAAGCGTTTAGATCATGCCCTTGGTGACGGCGATAAGGTCTATGCGGTGATAAAGGGAATAGGCGCGGCCGCGGGTGGCGGAGTGGAAACCCATATCCCCCATATAAAAACCTACCAAACCTCAATGAAAAGGGCCTATGAGGATGCAGGAGTAGAACCGAACTCGGTCGGCTACGTGGAAACCCACGGCAGCGGCCACCCGGATGAAGACCTCATGGAATTCCGTGCCCTGTCAGATTTTTTTGACAACATGGGCGGACACGGTCGCGCTCTGGGAAGCGTTAAAGCGGACATCGGGCACACCGGAGCGGCCTCAGGCCTTGCCTCCCTGGTGAAAGTCTGCCTGTGCCTTTACCATGAAATCCTGCCCCCATTAAGAAACACTGAAAATCCGCGACCCGCAACCCGCAACCCGCAACCAGATTTTTTCTTCCCTCAAGGTCCTCAATACTGGATGCGCAATCGGGCGGAAGGACCTCGAAGGGCGGCACTGAGTTCCTTCAGTGTTGACGGAAACTGCTCCCATGTCATCCTGGAGGCATTCGAAAACCCGGATAAATCTTATGTCATGACGGGAAGGCATAAATATTCGAGCCCGAAAAACGAAGCCCTTTTTGTTGTTGAGGGGAACAATGTAAACGAGATCACGGAAGGATTGAACCGGTTACTGGCACATACGGAACAATCGCCTGACCAGGGTGTAGAGGCATTCGCAGGTCGCTGGTGGAAACAAAACCGGACGGATTCCCAACGCACATTAGCCATTGCACTTGTCTCGCGCGACCGTGAGGAACTCCTTTCACAGATTAATTCCTCGATTGAATCCCTTATAACCTCGCCTGAAAAAAGGCTCTGCGGGAACGGCACCAACTCCTTACAGCCCTTCGAAGGAGACCGGATCTTTTTTTCTCCTGATCCCATAGGCTCAAAAGGAAAGGTGGCATTCGTCTTTCCGGGTTCGGGAAACCATTATGCAGGGATGGGCCGTGAGCTTTCCGTTCACTGGCCCGATGTCTTTCAAAAACAGGACAGTGAAAACGATTACCTTTTCAGCCAGTTCCTGCCTGACCTTTTCTGGAATAGCGATTCCGTCGACGCAATCGACCGTGACCCAAAGTCTGCAATCTTGGGCCAGGTAGCATTAGGCACCGTCGTAAGCGATCTCATTCGAGGATTCGGGGTGCGGCCCGACTCGGCCATCGGCTACAGCCTCGGAGAATCAGCCGCCCTGTTTTCATTGGGGTTCTGGACCCACCGCGATGCAATGCTTGTGCGAATGAATTCCTCCAGGCTTTTTACCGATGACCTTGCAGGACCGTGTAACGCGGCGCGGAAGGCATGGGACCTTTCAGATAACGAAGAGGTGGACTGGGTGCTTGGGGTGATCAATCGCACCGAGGATATAGTCCGAAAGGCCCTCAAAGGCAGGAGTAGGGTTTATCTTTTGATCGTCAACACCCCTGAAGAGTGCCTTGTGGGGGGAAACCGCATGGCAGTCGAGGAGTTGGTGGAGGCTTTGGGCTGCCGGTTCTTCCCGTTGTCAGGTGTAACCACGGTCCATTGTGAAGTTGTCCGGCAGGTGGAAAGGGCCTACCGTGACCTGCACCTTTTCGAGACAACACCCCCTGCGGGAATCCGTTTCTACAGTTCTGCATGGGCAAGGTCCTATGAAGTCAACCGGGAAAGCGCTGCCGACTCAATTTTGGCCCAGGCATTGGACGGGATCAATTTTCCTGAAGTAATAAATACAGCCTATAAAGATGGCGTGCGCCTTTTTCTTGAGATGGGACCCGGAAATTCATGTACCCGCATGATCCGCAACATTCTTCAAGACCGACCCCATGTGGCAAGGGCCGCATGCTTTTCCGGTCAGAACCCGCTATCCACGGTCTTGCGGCTTCTTGGACAGTTGATTGCGGAACGGGTTCCCGTGGACCTTAACGCACTTTACGGCGAGGAAGCATTAACCATCCAGGAACAAAAAACCGGGGAATCAGTATCCCTTCAGGTTCCAATCGGGGGAAGGCCCTTTCAGGTTCCAGTGCCCGAAAAAAGGGAGACAGAAATAATTAAAAGGCGCAAGGCTCAAAGCGCAGGGCACAGGGCGCCATCGATGCAGACAATAACCGGTCAACAATCAACGATCCGCCGGGCCGAGGCCGCTGCAGACGCCCGGGCCAAGGCCCATGAGGCGTATCTGAAATTCTCACAGAACATCACGCATACTATCTCTGAAAACCTGAGATTACAGATGTCCCTGGTAGAGGCCATGAAGCCTGACTCCGGTAAGGAGAAGGTCTCCCCACCATTTGAACCTGATATTCCCGTTGCCTTTGATCGCACCATGTGCATGGAATTCGCCATTGGCTCCATTGCCAAAATGTTAGGTCCCGAATTTGCCCCCATCGATAATCATCCCACAAGGGTAAGACTGCCGGACGAACCGCTGATGCTGGTGGACCGTATCGTGTCGGTTCAGGGAGAATCCCGTTCCATGAAAAACGGAAGGGTAATAACTGAACACGATATCCATAGAGAGGCATGGTATTTGGATGGCGGTCGCATCCCCACGTGCATAGCAGTGGAAGCCGGGCAGGCCGATCTGTTTCTTTCGGGTTATCTGGGTATAGACTTTAAAACCAAAGGTCTTGCCGTATATCGCCTCTTAGACGCGGTTGTGACCTTCCACAGGGAACTGCCAGGTCCCGGATCAGTGATACGTTATGATATCCAGATTGAGCACTTTTTTCGCCAGGGTGATACATATCTTTTCAAGTTCAGTTTCGAAGGTTCGGTGGACGGCCAACCGCTCCTGACTATGAAGGACGGTTGCGCCGGTTTCTTTACGGCCAGGGAATTGGCCGAGGGCAAAGGGATTACGCACACAGAACTGGACCGCCGTCCCGTGCCCGGGATCAGACCGGACGATTGGGAAGATTTCGTACCCATGTCCGTGGAGACATACGACGACAGACAGATAGCGGCCCTTCGGTCCGGAGACCTTGAAGGATGTTTCGGCAGTTTGTTTGAGGGGCTTGACCTGAAAAACCCTTTGTGTATTCCAACAGGCCGCATGAAGCTCGTTGATCGTGTTTTAAACCTGGATCCCGAAGGCGGCCGTTTCGGTCTGGGCATCATCAGGGCCGAGGCCGATATACATGCTGATGACTGGTTCCTAAAATGCCATTTCGTGGATGACCGGGTCATGCCCGGGACCTTGATGTACGAGTGTTGCCTGCACACACTGCGCATTTTTCTTTTGAGAATGGGATGGGTCGGAGAACAGGATGACGTGGTTCTGTCTCTTGTGCCGGGCGTGGCCGCCCGGTTAAAGTGCCGGGGCCAGATGATCGAAACTACTCAGAAGGTGGTCTACGAAGTATCTGTAAAGGAAGTAGGCTACGGCCCGGAACCCTATGCCATTGCAGACGCCCTGATGTATGCCGACGGCAAACCCATAGTTGAAATAATCGACATGTCCATCCGTTTTTCCGGCCTCACGCGTGAAAGGATCAGGGACATGTGGGAAGGCAGGGTGCAGAGGACAGACGACAGAGGACGGAAGGCGGAAGACAGAAGACAGAAATCGCACCTCGCAACAAGTAACCAGCAACCAGTAACCAGCAACGCGCAACCAGCAACGCGCAACGCGAAGCCCCTCTTTGACCGTGACCGCATTTTGGCCTTTGCTGTGGGCAAACCCTCTGAGGCATTCGGGGAACCATATAAAATCTTCGATCAGGAACGGGTTATCGCCCGCCTGCCAGGCCCGCCATATCAATTTTTAGACCGGATCGTGGAAATCCATGCCGAACCATGGAAAATGGCGGCAGGCGGCGTGATCAAAGCACAGTATGATGTCCCGCCCGAGGCCTGGTATTTTAAGGGAGATGAAATGCCTTTTGCCATCCTCCTGGAAGTGGCTCTCCAGCCATGCGGATGGTTCGCGGCCTACATGGGAACGGCCCTGACCAGTGAGATCGATCTCTCTTTCCGAAACCTGGGGGGAACGGCGGTTCAATATGAACCCGTGTACCCCGGTGCCGGCACCTTGACGACCACGGTCAAAGCCACTAAGGTGTCAAGTACCGGAGGTATGATCATCCACGATTATGAATTTGTGGTGAGAAAAGATGACCATATCATCTATGAAGGAGACACCTATTTCGGATTCTTTTCAAAACAGACCCTGAGCAATCAGGTGGGAATCAGGGACGCCAAAACCTATGAACCGGCACCGGATGAAATTGAACGGGGCATGAAGTTCGATTATAATGACACACCGACCTTTTCCGCCGGACAGCTCAGGATGGTGGATAATGTCGACCTTTTCGACCCTGATGGCGGTCCGAATGGCCTGGGGTTCATACGCGGCACCAAAAAAGTAGATTCGGAAGAATGGTTTTTCAAGGCCCATTTTTATCAGGACCCTGTGTGGCCCGGTTCCCTTGGTCTGGAATCTTTCCTCCAGCTCATAAAATTCATTGCCGTCAACCGGTGGGGAAACGGCTTGCAAATCGGAAAACCTGACTTCAGACCTCCGACTTCCGACTTCGGATCGCTTACTACTGCCACTGGCATGAAACACAGCTGGATATATCGAGGCCAGGTCATCCCCTCCAACAGGCTCGTAACGGTTGAGGCTTCTATCTCCTTAATTGACGATGATAACCGACTGGTTCGGGCCGACGGTTTACTATCGGCCGATGGCCGGGTCATTTACCAGATGAATGATTTTACTCTTAAAATTGATATGGCCGCAAAAAGGCGCCCGTCCTCCGCAGTAGCTGCTACGGAGGATGGATAGCCTGCTACGGAGGGAGGACAAAATACACAAAAAGTAAAAACCACATATTGTAATATTAAAGATTTATTGGCCTCAGAAACATAGTTTAGGCCTTTATTAAATATTCCGAGTTCAACCCAATCGTAGGGCGGGCCACCGCGCCCGCCTTTCAGGTCCCGCAAGACGGGCTTCTGCTTCACGTAGGGAGAACCCGATTGTCTCTTACAGGTGGTCTATCAAAGCAAATCTGCATCGGATTTGGCAGTGGTGAGTATTTGGGGTTCATTGCAGCCAAACCACTGGTATTTAGGATTAAAATTTCAACGAACCCCAAATATTCACCACATTTCAGGGCAGGTTTATAGAGCACCTGTAAGAGACAATCGGGTTCGGATACACCTGATTTATTGAGAATACAAAAAAGGATTTACCATACCAATGCAATACCAAAGAGTTTTTGTTGATTCCATAGGTTACGAACTGCCGCCGGTCGTCGTTACTTCCTCGGAATTGGAGGCCCGGCTCAAACCCATGTATGAGGCCCTTCACATCTCGGAAGGACAATTAGAGGCCCTGACGGGCATCATAGAAAGGCGGTGGTGGGAAGAAGGATATGAACTTTCAACCGGGGCCATTGCCGCGGCCCGCAAGACGCTTGCCTCTTCAGGGGTCCGGCCCGAAGATATTGAAGTGCTCGTCTACGCGGGTGTTTGCCGTGAAAGTTTCGAACCTGCAACCGCATGCCGCGTGGCAGCCGGGCTCGGCGTCAATACCGGGGCCACGGTTTATGATATAAGCAATGCCTGTTTGGGCGTCCTGAACGGCATGATAGACATTGCAAACCGCATTGAACTCGGGCAGATCAAGGCAGGGCTGGTCGTGTCCTGTGAAACCGCAAGGCCGATTAACGATATTATGATAGAAGACATGCTGAAAGCAAAGAGCATGGAACTGTTCATGACCTCATTGGCCACCCTGACCGGCGGGTCCGGGGCCGTGGCCGTACTGCTCACGGACGGCTCTTTTTCTTCCACAAAACGCACACAACTCATAGGCGGCGTAACCAGGACCGCCCCGGAATACTATGGCCTGTGCCGCTGGGGAATCAACGCTCAGGAAGCAAACCTGTTCACCCAGACCATGTCCACGGATTCCGTTTCCGTCATGAAATACGGCGTCAAGCTGGGCGCACTCACGTGGAAAGCATTCCTTGAGGAGCTGAACTGGACAGGGGATCAGGTAGACAAGATTATCTGTCATCAAGTGGGATCGGCCCATCAGGACCTGATTCTCAAAACCCTGGGAATCCAGGCGGAAAAAGATTTTCCCACCTACGCGTACCTGGGCAACATGGGAACCGTTTCTCTGCCGCTTACGGCCGCACTGGCCGAGGAAAACGAATTTTTCAACCCCGGTGACCGTGTCGGCTTTTTGGGTATAGGAAGCGGCCTCAATTGCCTTATGTTGGGGCTTGTGTGGTGAAGCCCCGGAAAATAGATGTAATAACGCGCGACGCATATGTCTGGTGTGTTTCCCTGGAAGTGGATAAGGCTTCGCTGGAATCGTTTCAGCTGTTCCTCTCAAAAGATGAACGCAATAAAATCAAACGGCTTCGATTCGAAAAGGCGAGAAACAATTTCATAGCCGCCCGATACTATTTGAGACTTATTGTCGCGCCCTATCTGAATGCCGAACCCGAGGATTTGGAATTTAAATACAATCGTTACGGAAAACCCCTGTTGACGGGAAAATTCGAAAACACGGGGACATGCTTTAACATGTCTCACTCACATGGCCTGGCGCTTTATGCAATAATGTCGGGGCAGGCAGTGGGGGTTGATATCGAAAAAGTGCGGCCTGACCTTGACTGCATTAAGATAGCAGAGCGCTACTTTTCACCGCAAGAGGTGGAAGCCTTGCGAAGACTGCCCAAGGATCCGCAAAGACAGGGGTTCTTCAACTGCTGGACCCGCAAAGAGGCCTACTTGAAGGCAAAAGGGGAGGGTTTTTCTTCCCCTGCTGACCGGTTCCAAGTCTCCCTTGCTCCCGGTGAACCAGCCGCGCTGCTCGGTCATAGTTCGGACCCCTCGGAAGTTTCCAAATGGTCCATCGAGGACCTTGATGTGGGTGGCGGTTACACGGCAGCACTTGCAGTGGAAGTCACCTGACATTTCTGTAAGTAACTGAGCGGCTTGACGTACGAAATCAAAAAAAGAATGGTCACATGAAAATCCCTAAACATCTCTATCCCTTTGAAGGGCAATACCTTAATCTGAACGGCCTCCGCTATCATTACCTGGATGAAGGGACGGGTGAACCCGTTGTCATGGTACACGGAAACCCCACCTGGTCATTTTATTACCGGGAGCTGGTCAAGGCCCTGAAAGGCTCCTATCGCACCATTGTACCGGATCACGTGGGGTGCGGTTTCTCGGATAAGCCTGATGATGAGCATTATCATTATACCCTCGCCCGGCGCGTGGACGATCTTGAGTCCCTTTTAAGGCATCTTAAAATTAATGAAAATATCACCTTGATACTTCACGACTGGGGAGGGATGATCGGAATGGCCTATGCCGTAAGGCATCCCGAAAGCATAGGCCGAATTGTACTTTTGAATACTGCCGCGTTTCATAAGCCCGACACCAAACCTTTTCCCTGGCTCCTGTGGCTTTCCCGCGACCTGGGTCTTGGCGCACTGCTCATTAAAAGATTCAATGCCTTCAGCCGCGTGGCCGCGCGCATATGCTGCAGACGCAAGCCGATGCCCAAAGAAGTCCGCAAGGCCTACTGTGCCCCGTATGAGGAAAACAGCATTGCCACGTTGATGTTTGTCAAAGATATTCCCCTGCGACCCGGAGACGAGGCTTATGATCTGGTAACCGAGGTGCAGGAAAAACTTTCAATGTTTCGACATGTTCCCGTGCTCATCTGCTGGGGAGATAAGGACTTTGTGTTTGATAAACATTTTTTAAAGAAGTGGACTGACATTTTTCCGCAGGTTCAGGTCAATCGTTTTGCGGACTGCGGCCATTATGTACTCGAAGACGCAACGGAAGAAATTACCGGCCTCATTCAGGAATTTTTGAAAAAAGAGTAAAAACTTTTTGACAGGATTTACAGGATGGACTGGATTTATTTTTCTATTTGCCATTTTAAAAATCTTCGCTTTAGGCGAAAAGCTTTGGCATTAAAGCAAGCGTTGCACCACCCACTCGCCGCGCTCGTTAGAGACACAAAGAGCACAGAGTTTGGAAAAATCGATAAAGAGATAATATTCCAAAGGATTGCTAAAAATGATAAATCATTGGGAGGGCCGCTATGCGGGTTTCTTAGCGATCCTTTTTACCGATTCGTCCACTCTCTCGGCATTCTCGGTGACTCAGTGGTTAAATAGAATTTAGTGTGTTGAGATATAGAACGGCTTCAGCCGATTAAGTGACTTTCAATCATACGAGAAATCTACCTGCTTTAGCAGGTAGTAGTTTGTTTAATCTTGTTAATCCTGTTATCCTGTCAAGAAAAAGTTCTTAAAGACTAACGAGATACATAATGTCGACACATGATTTCGTCAATATCGCCTCTTTTCTGCCCGTGATGGCCGAAAAGCAGCCCCATGAGCGGGCCATTATCGTTCCCAGGGGCCGGGACAGGGACGGGGGGCCCACATACACTCATTACACTTTTGAGCAATTGAATAAGGAAAGTGATTGCATTGCCCGCGGCCTTGAAGCGATCGGTATAGGCCGGGGTGTGCGCACTGCCTTAATGGTCGGGCCCAGCCTGGAATTTTTTGCCCTGACCTTTGCCATATTCAAGGCGGGCGCCGTGCCCGTAGTTATTGACCCGGGAATAGGAATCAAGAACCTCAAGAAGTGCCTGGCACAGGCCGAACCCGAGGCCTTTATCGGGATCCCCAAGGCCCACGTGGCTCGTATCCTCTTCGGGTGGGGCAAAAAGACCATCAGGACCACTGTTACCGTGGGCAGGCGCCTGTTCTGGGGAGGTCTCAGCCTTGAACAGGTAAAGAAAAAAGGGCAATCGAATACGCCTTATGAGATGGCCCGGACAGAGGGCCATGAGATGGCGGCTGTCCTTTTTACGAGCGGGGGTACGGGTACCCCCAAGGGGGCCATCTATACCCACGCCAACTTTGCGGCCCAGGTTGAAATAATCCGCAAGACATACGGCATTGTACCCGGTGAAATCGACCTCGCCACTTTCCCCCTCTTTGCCCTGTTCGATCCCGCCCTGGGCATGACCACTGTCGTCCCGGACATGGACCCTACCCGTCCCGCCCATGTTGACCCGGAAAAAATAATCGAAGCCATCAAAGACTTCGACATAACCAATATGTTCGGTTCCCCGGCACTGATTAATCGCGTGGGACGTTACGGGGCCGAAAATGGCGTAAAGCTTCCTACCCTTCGCCGCATCATTGCGGCCGGCGCGCCCATGCCCCCTGCCGTATTGGAACGATTCTGCACCATGCTATCCCCCGATACCCAGGTCTTTACCGGTTTCGGGGCAACCGAGTCCATGCCTGTCTGCTCCATAGGGAGCCATGAAATCCTGGGGGAGACAAGACACGGGACAGATGAAGGCAAAGGGGTGTGTGTCGGCCGCCCGGTTGAGGATGTGACAGTTTCCGTGATCAAAATAACGGATACACCAATACCCGAATGGGATGACGCGTTAAAGCTTGCCACAAATGAAATAGGAGAGATCACGGTCAAAGGTCCCGTTGTTACCAGTGCCTATTACAAGAAAGAAGAGGCAACCGGACTTGCAAAAATTTATGAACCGGACGGCAAAGGGTTATGGCACCGCATGGGGGATCTGGGCTTTTTCGACCAAAAGGGCAGACTGTGGTTTTGCGGCAGAAAATCCCAGAGGGTAATAACCGAATCATGGACCCTTTTCACCATCCCCTGCGAGGGTGTGTTCAACACGCATCCTGATGTGTACAGGACCGCACTGGCGGGCGTTAATGTGCATGGAACCATTCAACCGGTCTTGTGCGTTGAGTTGGAAGAGGGTTCAAAGGATGTGGATAAGGAAAAAGTAAAACAGGAACTCCTTGAGCTTGGCGCGTCAAAGCCCCACACCAAAGACATCAGGACCATTCTGTTCCACGACTCCTTTCCCGTGGATATTCGACATAACGCGAAAATATTCCGCGATAAACTCGGTGTGTGGGCACAAAAGAATCTGACAGGATAACCTCCCCTCCTCTTACGGGAGTGGATGGCTGCAAGGCTACAGGAACATCCGTAGTTTTATGTAAGGAATTGAAAAAAATGCAAAGTAGGACATTAACTTTTTCTCTGCCGGAATCGGCAGAGGAAAATGTCTGTGTTTGTCTGTGTGTGTCTGTGGCTAAA
>JAIOSR010000434.1 GCA_021107495.1 Desulfobacterales bacterium
CCTTTGCCACATCAGGAGATCCCACGGGTGGCAAGGAAACCACCATGATGTCCATTATCCAGGCCCTTTTGATTTACGGAATGGTAATTGTGGGTGATCCCATGTCCGCTACCGGACATTATGGGGTAGCCTGCGCCGGTACCCCAGACAGCAATACTGAAGAAAATGCCATGAAACTCGGCCAAAGGGTGGCCGAAACAGCAAAAAAACTGAGGGACTAAGGAGAGGTTATCAGAAATTGGACCAAGATATTCTGAAAGATCTTCTGGATCGCGTGAGCCAGGGAAAGACAACCGTTGAAGATGCCTTTGAAAGACTCAAAGCGCTACCTTTTGAGGATATCGGTTTTGCCTGTATCGATCACCACCGAAGCCTGAGAAGAGGTGTTTCAGAGGTCATATTCGGTGAACGCAAAGAACTGACGGATATTATAACTATCATGGAACGAATGATAGGTCAGGAAGAAGACATTCTCGTGACACGTCTTGCCACAGACAAGGCAGAAAAAATCTTAGACCGGTTCCCGGAATGTACATTTCACAAGAGGGCACGGGCCCTGACACTGATCAGGAGTCCTAAGAAAATTTCGGGAAGGGGCAAAATCCTCGTAATGAGTGCCGGGACATCCGACATCCCGGTGGCGGAGGAAGCCGCTATAACAGCCCGTTTCATGGGAAATGAGGTGGATACCGTATATGATGTCGGGATAGCAGGCCTTCACCGGATACTTGACAAAAGAGAAAGGATTATAAAGGCTTCCGTGATCGTGGTGGTGGCCGGCATGGAAGGAGCGCTTCCGAGTGTTGTGGGCGGCCTTGTCGACAGACCGGTGATCGCGGTCCCGACCAGTGTGGGCTATGGTGCCAGTTTCGAAGGTATCGCAGCCCTTTTGGGCATGCTCAATTCATGTGCGTCGGGCGTGACCGTGGTAAATATAGATAACGGTTTTGGAGCAGGTTATGCTGCAAGTGTGATCAACAGGGAATAGAATATCTGTAATATTTTAGCCTTTTGAAAAATCCGGGAATTATGAGACTTAATAACAGGAGAAACACCTCGCTCCTGTAATAGTCTAAAGTATTACGATCACCTGTATTTCTGGCGGATTTCCAGAGCGCGTTTTTTTATTCGGGGGAGTTCTTTTATTCGGGAATCGTCCCAGCAGGGGAGCAGGGTGTTGTTGTGGAACAGGGGCTCTTCGGCGAGATCATATTGGGAATGATTTACCGCCTGTTCCCACATGGGCGTATGGGGTATGGGAGAATAATCGGATAGATAGGGCGTGGCCCCTGCTCTCCCAACAAAATCGATCGACTCAAATACCGAATCCACGGATTGTCCGGGCAAACCCATCAGGACATATGCTCCGATTTGGTTTTTGGCAAAACCGGCCTTGAGAAGGCTGTCTACGGCCCGCTCAAAATCACCTTCCGTTACCTTGTTATCCAGGTCACGGTGAAGGGAAAAATCCGAGGTCTCCAGTCCAAGACGTATGGTTCGAAAACCGGTTTGGTGCATAAGTGAGGCAATGTCCGGGGTAATCTCTTTGATGTGCAGGGCATTTGGGGTGTGAAATCTCAGGTCAAGCTCAAGCCTTGCAAGCTCTTCAAGGAGCGGGGCCAGGTGTGTATCGAATGACACCAGGAGCGCATCATCGTAAAAAGCAAAGTCGCGGACATCAAAATTCCTGTGCCAGTGCAGGATCTCTTCTAATACCTCACCCGGGTCCCTGCGTATCAGGTCAGGGTTTAAAAAATGGCTGGCACAATACCTGCATCGGTAGGGGCAACCCGTAGAGGTAAGAATGCAGATATATTCAATCCGACTCAAGAGGTCAAAAGCAGGTTTGGGTGTGCGGTCCGGATCGGGAGAAGGCCCTGGTGCGGAGATACCGTATCCATCCAGGAGTTCCAAAATTGAGTCGAGGTTATGATTGTTTGCCACGAGGTCTGCCCCTGAGTTCAGGACGGCATGGTTGTGGCACAGCCCGGCATAAATCCCCCCAAGGATGACAGGGACATTGGGATGAAGTTTTTTGCTCAGGCCTATGACTTCTTTGACACCCGGGTACCAGTAGGTCATGAGAGAGGTTACAAGAATTGCCTTCGGGTTTCGAATCTTTGATAATTCTTCTTGAAATAGGTCGAGGGAAATACCATAGCGGCTGTATGGCCTTTTGATATTTTTTAAAGGGAGCGGTCTGGGCACCTCCCTGCGCCAGTATTTTCCGGTCCCGTATGAACGTCTTTTGGGCTTTTTAGCGGACGTATCCGCGGTCATACCCGGGTGGTGTACGTCTAAGCAGTCGATGAGGCGGATCTTGAAGCCACAGCGTCTGAGGTATCCTGCAATATAGAGGAGACCCAAAGGTTTTGACCAGAGATCATAGGCCGCAAAATCGTAAATCCAGGGATTTATGAGGATGAGTGAGGGTGGCATTGGTGTTGTCTTGTAAGGTAATTTGTGAATTTAATGAATCTGTTCTGTAAACCCGCGAAGATCCTGTGTTTGTAAAAAGGCGCAGGGCGCAAGGCAAAAGGCGCAGGGAATGGATACTGTGCGCGGGTTGTCTTTCTCTTGAGCCATGAGCCTTATGCCTTTGGCCATTTAAGTACCTCCCTGGCTTTGAGTTTGTAAAAAAGGACCATTTCTTGGCGGCCACTAATTTTGGGGTATAAACACGATGAGAGCCGTGGTTCAAAGGGTAAAAGAGTCTAAAGTGGAAGTCAAGGAAAGGATCGTGGGGTCAATCGGCCCTGGACTGCTGATCCTTCTGGGTGTGGGAGAAGATGATTCCGAAAAGGACTGTGACTATCTGGCAAATAAAATAGCCAATCTCAGAATTTTTCCCGACAGAGCCGATCTCATGAACCTCTCTTTAATAGATATTTCCGGCTCCGCCTTAGTGGTTTCCCAGTTTACCCTCTTGGGTGACTGCAGAAAGGGCCGCAGGCCCTCCTTTGTAAAGGCCGCCCGGCCCGAAAAGGCGAACGAGCTTTATGAGCATTTTATCGGGATCTTGAAAGAAAAGGGGATTCACGTGGAAACCGGTCAGTTTCAGAAGATGATGGATGTTTATTTAGTGAACGACGGTCCTGTCACGTTGATACTGGATAGTGAGAAAAATTTTTAGTCCATTTTCAGCTCTTTTTCAAGGTCTCTGATTCGCTTTTCGACCTCTTTTTGCTCTTTTTCATCTCCAATGCCATTTTTGAGCCGTACCTGCAGGCCTAAAAGCTCCATGGACTTGCGATGATCTTGGCAATTGACTTTCATGTCTATTCGTCCTTAAATAGGGCAGTCTTTCTAATTGGTCTTTAGCTCAATCAGGTAATATGAAAAATAAATGTCAAATTTTATATATACCGGAACAAAAGCGCCTTTCCATTACAAAAGCTAATGCCCTGCAGGGCAAAGTCAAACTAAATAATTGATGTTTTCTTTTATTTTTACTGAGGCGGAAACCGGGAAAAGAGGTGCGCGATGAACGCATCAATGTCGGGTTTTAACATGGGCTCCGAAAAGAAACCGCATAATGTAGATCTTTCGAAATGGTTAGGGGGAAAGGCCCCCGTGGAAGAAGAGCGGGATAACAGTGACGAAGAAGCGGGGCGCACGGAATACCATCTGGACAACAGGCCGATCGAACCGGAAAAGACGAGGTTCACAGGGCCGAACCTTTTTAAATGGGCAATTTTTCTCGTCCTGATCATCTATACCCTTATTTCTTATTTCCATGCCCCGATTCTGAAAAGTGCCGGAAGCTACCTGGTTGTAAAGCATTCACTGAAGAAGGCGGATGTTATAGTGTGCCTGATGGGAGGTCCAGTTGAAAGGGGACTTGAGGCTGCAGACCTTTACAAGATGGGTCTGGCCCCGTACATTTTTTTATGCAGGGAGAAACCTCCGGACGGTATCGAAACTCTGAACGAGAGAGGGGTCAGTTTTCCCGAGGCAAGGGCCCTTTTGATCATGATGCTTGAGAAACTGGGTGTTCCCGGGTCCGCCTGTCTTACAAGTGATAATTTTGCAGACAGTACAATGGGAGAGGCCAAGGTGATCGGAGATTTTGTCCGGGAGAAGGGTTTTCGTTCCCTTATCATAGTTACATCGCCGACCCACACCAGACGGGCATGGTTGACTTTTGAAAATGTGTTTGAGAAAAATGATATAGAAATAATGATGGCGCCTTCCCGGCATACGAAATTCAAACCGGATGACTGGTGGAAAACGCGGAGGTACGCAAAGGATGTAATCGTTGAGTATCAGAAGTTGATATACTATACTTTTAAGTATTTCTGGTGATACGGAAACAGGTATTACTTGGTCGTCATAGTGTAACAACAATCCCATTCCGGCGGAGGCGGACTGATCTTGAGGTCAAGACAGCGCTCAACATAGATTTGAGCAACATGCAGGCCCTTATGCAGGTCCCTTGCCAATTCAAAGGTCTTGATTGCTTCATCCCATTTCTGCTGTTTATACAACTGAAGCCCGTCGTGAAAATAGGAGATGGCCTGGCCGACCACTTCGGGGACCTCTTTATGGGCAAACAACTGGTAGATTCTTACCGGAAGGGTTTTTCCTTTTACTCGAACGCTGTCAACTTCCATACATACGAATTCATCTTTCACCCTTTCATAGGTGAATTCGCTGATGAGGATATTTGTCCTGTAATTTTTATTGGCGCCCTCTAAGCGGGACCCGAGATTGACGGCATCTCCCATAACCGTGTAATCAAATCTCTGCTCAGAGCCCATATTGCCCACCATCATATCACCCGTATTGATGCCGATCCCGATATCCAGGGGTTTTTTACCTTCATCAAGCCATTTTTCGTTGAGTTTTTCGAGGTCTTCCATCATTTCGAGGGCCGAGTGGCATGCGCTGGCCGGATGATTTTGCTGTTGGAACGGGGCTCCGTAAATGGCCATTATTGCATCGCCCATATACTTATCAAGTGTCCCGTCATATTTGAAGACGACATCCGTCATCACTGTCAGGTATTCGTTTAACAGGTTGACCAGTTCTTCCGGGGTCAGACCTTCAGAGATGGTCGTAAAGCCTCTAATGTCTGAAAAAAGAACGGAAAGGTCCTTTTTATCGCCGCCTAATTTCAGTTGCTCCGGGTGTTTGAGCACTTCATTGACCACGGAACTGGACACATAATAACTGAATGCCCCCTTGATCTTTTTTCGTTCCCTCTCCTCGGTAACATAATGATAAATGGTAAGAGAAGTATAGGTAATCAAAAGACCCAGCAGGGGATAGACAATATCGAACCATATCCCTGAATTTACAAAAAAGGTCCGGGCAATTATAAGGTGGGCGGTGAAAAGACCCAATCCCAGCAACATTCCCATGACAGCGCTTAAGCGGGGAACAAAGATGCCGGCCAGGACACACAAAAGAATTATGGCGAACAGGTCGGAAACCTTGACCCATGTAGGTTTGGTCAGGAAATTTTGCTTCAATATGTTATCTATGACAGTGGCATGTACTTCCAGCCCCGGATACACGGGACTGAAGGGCGTGTTCCTCAAGTCGTAAAGGCCCACGGCCGTGGCGCCTACCAGAACGATTTTATCCTTGAAAGTCCCCTCCGGGGTATTGCCCTTGAGAATATCGGTTATTGAAAAATGGGGAAAGGTCTTGGGCGGGCCTTGGTAATTTATCAATATCCGACCGGTTTCATCGGTAGGAATGAATCGTTTCCCAATCTGTATCCCTTCCACCCCGTAGCCCGCTACCTTGACCATTAACTGGGGCTCTTCCAAATAATGCCAGGCGCATTGCAGGGAAAGGGGGGGAAAGATATCCATATCCTTGCCGCAGCGGATGATGAGCGGCATCCATCTCACCACACCGTCCTGATCCGGTATCATGTTGATAAAACCGGAATAATCAGTCGATTCGGTAAAGATATTGATATTGCCTTCGGGTACGTATGCCTTATAAAAAGGAGATATTTCCGTGTCTTTGTCTTCATAGATAATCAGAGAGTATTTTGAATGGGAAAGCTGCTCGATTTGCCGATCAATTTCCTGTTGTTCAATCCGGTAGTCCAGTTCTCGTTCGTTCATATGAAAGAAATAACCGAGGACAACGCCGGCAATAGAGTTCCTGATTGTTTCTGCAAGGGCCGAATCATTGTCTGCTTTTATCCTGTTCTCTTTTACAAATCCGGCCAGTTTCTTGTTCTCGATGTGCAGGTTGGAAATGGTATTATCAAGTTGATTAATAAACCTGAGGGTGGAATTTTCATCAGGTTCCGGAAAGGTAATATCAAAACCGATTACCTTGGCCCCGTCCTTGGAAAGGGCGTTTACGAGAGCCGCGAGCCTGGACCTGGGCCAGGGCCAGCGACCTTCCGAATCAAGGCTTTTCTCATCAATTACCGCCATGACTACCTGAGATGACGGTTTCAGCGTGCCGCGTGACAGGAAACGGAGGTCATAGGTCTTTAACTCGATCATATCGAGGATAGGAATTCCGATCAGAAAGAGGATTACAACCAGGAGGGTTGTGCAGAAAGTGATGGAAGTGGAATTTAAAGAGAAAAGGGATTTTACAATATTTCTCATTTCCATTACCCCGGAATGCTGTAAGAGTTTGCTGGAACCATACTGTTCTCGAATCCCTGATTTTACGATGTATCGAGTAAAATAACCTTTATATAATTGAGCTAAAGCCCAATTTTGAAAGACCTCGCCGATCAGCGTGCGGCGAAGGGATCATGCTGACCGCTGACTGCTGCATGCTTGAAGCTTAACAATTGAGCATTTTTCACTCAATTGGGGTTTAACACTATGACTAAGTCAATTTATATGGAAGCTTGGGTCAAAGTCAAGTCGTCAAAAAACAAGGCATTACATTTTGGTTGACAGTTTTTGGGCGTACTGTTAGCTTTTTTTCCGGATATGATTTTCAGGCGGGTACTAAGAAACAATGACACAAGGATTTGAATGCGGGTTTTTTCGCATTATCTGAAAGTGAAACATATACTGGTTATAGCAGGCTCGGATTCGTACGGAGGAGCCGGGATTCAGGCAGATATAAAGACCATCACCAGCCTCGGGGGACATGTCCTGACGGCCCTTACTGCCGTAACCGCGCAGAACTCCCTTGGGGTAACCGGTATTCACAAAATTCCAGCCGGGTTCATTTCCAAACAGGTTAAGGCCGTCATTGAGGAGGTAGTTCCCCAGGCAGTGAAGATCGGTATGCTGTATTCAGGGGCAGCGGTAAAGGAAGTTGCAAAACTGCTTAAAAGATATGGACTTGTGAATATTGTGTTGGATCCTGTCTTAAGGGCCACTACCGGTAAGGATCTGTTAGAACCGAAGGCCATTACCCTTTTCAAGGAAGAACTTCTTCCCCTTGTGAGTGTTGTTACGCCCAATCTGTTTGAAGCGGGTACCCTGGCAGGCATGAAGGTCGACTGCTCGAATGATATGGCGAAGGCGGCGGAAGCGATTCAGGCAATGGGGCCCGACGTGGTCATAACCGGCGGCCACTTAAAGAGTAAATGCACGGATCTCCTTTACGATGGGAAGGCTTTCCACAGGTTTCATGGTTCAAGAATTGAAACGCAACACACGCACGGGAGCGGGTGTGTTTTTTCAACTGCCCTGGCTACATTTTTGGCCGGGGACAATGGTGTTGTCTCTGCCACAAAAATGGCCCATGCTTTTACCAGACGTGCTATA
>JAIOSR010000142.1 GCA_021107495.1 Desulfobacterales bacterium
AAATTTCATGACTCTCATGGTACTGCTCCTAAAATTTCATGGATCATTATAAAATTTACAAATCAACACACCCCTCAAATAGTATTTCTATTTTCCTATCACCTCCCTTACGCGTACAAGTAAAAGGACTTAATGTTCAGCCTTGAACCCAGGCATACAAAACCGCGGCTCGTCCAACCTTTTAGACAAATACGCGGCCACCACCTGATCTATCTCTCCTGCGATTCCGCTTATCAGATAGATCTTTGAACTCTGAAGCATGTTTTGAAGCATATCGCTTATTCCGCCACATATGACTATTGTCACATGCGATCTTCGAAAAATGTTCATGCGTTCGGTCAAGGAAAATTCATCGAGATAGATCTCATTTCTCTCTATTTCCCGATTATGCTCAACTTCCACGAGCAGGACCCGAGTGCACGAATCAAGGACCGGTGAAACCCTGGATCTAAATGTGGGTATAGCAACTCTGACCATCTAAGACGCTTTACTGTTTTTTCAGAAAATTCGATATTTTAGGCGACCCTTATAAGTCTCCTACTAATTAGTCCTAATATGGCATAAGATGGTTCTTCAGTCGTCCGCCTTGAAACCTGAGATCATCCCGATCGCTAAAGCGGAACAGGCGTAGATTTGTGATGACGATATTTGGTTCAATTTTGAGCAATATCCATGCCAAAACCATGGGAGGTGGCTATGCTAAGCACAACCGGCTGAAAATGCGGGGATTATGCACTTGACAAAAGATACAATGGGTGCTCATGAAGGGCGCAAAAAGGAACAATGTGAACCATTACAATGCAAGCAATGGGAACAATATAAACCCATATTATGTCTGGATCCGGATGGTTTTGCGTTTTGGAATTGACTTTTATAGGCTTTGATTGTTGACAGCAGATATACGCCCCTGTTAAGAGGATATAACGCTTAGGAAAACTTTCACAAATTGTATCTGCTCAATATTGATAACCTCGTAAAAAGTCGTCACCCCGGCGAGAGCCGGGGTCCAGGCCATTCACAAGTTTCTGAAAACACTGGATTCCGGCTTCCGCCGGAATGACAAAAAAGGATGTTTTTTTACTTTTTACGAGACCATCAATATTGATAATCTCGTAAAAAGTCGCTTCGCGCTTTTTTACTTGGCGGAGTAGGGCTTCCCCTCCCCCGCTAATTATGGACTAATTCCCCTACTTATTGAGCTATGACCACAAAGTTATGAAACAATTCGAAAAATCAATTCAGCAACATTATCAAATAATATTGGACAGTATTGCGGATGGTGTCTTTACTGTGAATCTTGATCTGTTTATTACATCATTCAACAGGGCGGCAGAAAAGATCACGGGGATTTCGAGGGAGGAGGCGATCGGAAGGCAATGCCTTGAAGTATTAAGGGCCAATGTTTGTGAAACGGGTTGCCTGCTCCGTCAGACCATCAAGACAGAACGCCCCATTGTAAACGTGCCCGTTTATATTCTTCGCTCCGACAAAAAGCGCATTCCTATCAGTGTGACAACGGCCCTGCTGAAGGATTCAAATGGCAGGTATATCGGCGGAGTGGAGACCTTCAGAGACCTGACAGTGGTCAACAAACTGAGAAAGGCGCTTCTAAAACAGCATTCTTTTGAAGACATAGTGAGCAAAAATGCGAAGATGCTCCAACTTTTTTCGACTCTACCGCAAATAGCCGAAAGCAACAGCACTGTGATAATTGTGGGGGCAAGCGGCACAGGAAAAGAGCTTTTCGCAAGGGCGATTCACAATAACAGTCTGCAACGGAAAGGGCCTTTTATCACTATAAATTGTGGGGCCCTGCCTGATACCCTGTGTGAATCTGAACTCTTTGGATACAAGGCAGGTGCCTTTACAGATGCCAAAAAGGACAAACCGGGTAGATTTGCCCTGGCCCAGAACGGGACTATTTTTTTGGATGAGATTGGTGATGTCTCACAGGCAGTGCAGGCCCGGCTTTTGCGTGTTTTGGAAGAAAAAGTCTACGAGCCGTTAGGGTCCACGAAAACGGTCAGGACCAATGCCAGGGTGATTACCGCAACCCATCGCAATCTGGAAAATCTGGTACGGGCAGGCGAATTCAGGGAGGACCTTTATTTCAGGATAGATGTAATAAAAATGGTGCTGCCGAAACTCTCAGAGCGAAAAGGAGATATTCCTCTGCTGGTGGATCATTTTATAGAAAGGTTTAACCACTTGACCGGAAGGAATATCATGGGCCTGTCTCAAAAGGCAATAGCCGCACTAATGCTTTATGACTGGCCTGGAAACGTACGCGAGCTTGAAAATGCAATAGAGCACGCCTTTGTCCTCTGCCAAAGCGATTTAGTCCGTTTACAGGACCTGCCTGATCGCCTGATCCCTGAAAGTGATTCCATACTTGTGCCCACGGGCCTGACTCTCATGGAAATTGAGAAACGGACCATTGAGCAAGCCCTTCAGAGAAACAAGTGGAAAAAAATGGTAACGGCCCGTGAACTGGGCATTGACAAAAACACCTTACGCCGAAAAATAAACCGACTTGGCATTGATGTGCCAAAGCCCTTAAGGCAAGGACGGTCACTGCACCATCCAAAAGACTCATCGGTTTGACTCAAGATGTAATAGCTCAATAAGTAACGACTTCATTCAATAATGACGGGGCATGCGGAATTCTTTTCAAAGACAACTCAGATAAAACCTGATTAGCTGTTCCTGTTCCCCGAATTGTGTCGAATTTTTACTCTCCTTTATATCCTTCAAGAGCGTTACGGATATTGCCCTGGCATCATCAATCCTTCCGGCATCCGTCAATTTACGGAAAAAATATTCATAAATGGATGTCCGGGCATCGAAATCGCTCAAAAAAAACATGGAACATACCTCTTCCCACCTGCCTTGATCAACAAGATAACCCATGGCAAGGGCACTGAACCTGGTTTTATCATAATAATTTTGATAGGCCATGGGATAGGGAAAACCCTGCTGGACATATTGCTTCAATTTCATGGGAGATTCGGGACTGCAGTAATAGAAGGGCTCTATATAACCATCAGACTTCATTCCGTACAGGTGCCGTTTTTCTTTATCCTTCTCCACAAACTCGCACAGGGACGTGCCCTTGTATATTCTACTCCCTATGGTATACTCGTATCTCCTCAAAAAATGTGGGGGATATCCGTTCATCTGCTCAAGGGAATGGTCTAATGTCTCATAGGTCTCCCCGGGAAGACCAAAAATCATGGATAGGGTGCAGCTCATTCCATACTCTTCACAGAGCCCCAGTGTCCTGGTTATGTCTCTCTGGCGGTATGAAACCCGGTTTTTTTCAAGAACACTGTCCGAAAAACTATCACACGTGAGAATGATGGAAAAACCAGCTTCAGCTAAAATTTCCGCAAAATCACGATCAAAGGGTCTTGGTAAAAACTGTGAAGAAAAACTGAAACGCTGGTGTAACCCCTCTTTCATGATCCTTTTAACCAGGCCGGAACAATATACAAGGTCGGGCACATTGAACTCCGTATCCACAAAAAAAATAGTGTTGATGCCCTCATGGGTCTCAGATACGGTTTTCAGTCCCTCAATGACCTGGTCAAGGTCCCTGAAAAAGATTTTTTTACCCTCAATTAAGGGCTCTACGCAGTAACTGCAAGCCCGGTTACAACCCCTTTTTACCTGTACGGGCAGCCCTGCTGTTTCAAAGGCATAATTAAAGTTTCTGTCCCTTTCGAATGCCCTCAGATCCCTTCCAAAATGGTAATCCTGCCTTGGATTGGCCCTATAATCTCCGTTTAAGCAGGCAAGATTCGGTATCTTCGAGATCTTTTTTCTGTCTGGAAAGGCCTCAATGAACCGGCGTAGGGGTTCCTCTCCTTCACCCACGACCCCATATTCAATGCCCAAATATTTCAGAATGGCCTTAGGGGATATGGTAAAGGCACCTCCTCCTGCAATAATGGGCAAACCGGGTGCATGTTTTTTGATAAACTCCACAAGCCTTTTGACCTCCGGGAGGAAATAGAAGGTCTTATAGCCATCTCCTTCGTAATCGCCGTATTCTTCGCAGGACATGCAGGTATCAAGATTTCTGATACCAAGGCCGATAATATCGGGGGCCGTATGTTCCAGGATGTTCATCAGATTGGTTTCCGGATCAGGGTCGGGCAGGTAAGGATATTCTATCGTCACATCATGGCCGGATTGACGCAAATAATCGGCGATCAAATCAAGTCCAAAGGGATAGACCTGCTTAATCAGGTAATATTTGTCCGAATAAAAAAGTAGTATTTTTTTCTTTTCCACTTTTGATGAACTCATAAAAAGTCTAAAGATCTGTTAGGCCCATAATTACTTGATAACGTTGGGCTACGTTCATATTATCGTATTTATTAAGTCTTTCACTCGACCCCTGGACCCCTGGACTCCTTGAATCCTGATCATCGATCAACTAATTTGGAGATGCTCTCCATTTTTTAACATTATGGACGCTATTTTTTCAACCAATAGTCATAATAAAAGGTTGACAAACGGGGTAAAATCAGAGATAAAAGCAGACTTTGCAGAGGTCTTACTCCACTTCTGCCCAAAATCCGTTTTTTGAATAGCAGTTTGTCATGGAAAAGTCAGACATGTTCTGTTGACATCAGCGGGTATTCAAAATCTCAAGATACTTTTATATATGGCTCAAAGCGGCTTTTCCATTTCTGATTACTTTGAACCCTCAACACCCGGCGATTTTGGGCAATGTTTTCAACTCAACTCAAGAAAATCTAACTTCCAGTTATTAAGCAGAATTTTGTAAAAGCAAGTAGTTATCCGGCCAAAGAATCCGGTTTTAATACATATTGAACTGCACTTTTAATTTAACTGTAATTTAAGGAGGTGCCGAATGGAAGAGGAAAGAGAATTTTACCAGAGGTTGTCGGAAAAGGGGGTCTCAAGAAGGGATTTTATGAAGTATTGCGGCGTCCTGACCGCTACCATGGGACTCTCATCATCCTTTATCCCCAAGGTGGCGGAGGTGTTAGCCGCGCCAAAACAAAGGCCCCCGGTCATATGGCTGCAATTTGCAGAATGTACCGGTTGTTCTGAAGCTACTATTGGAACCATGTATCCCTGGATTGATGAACTGATTCTCGATATTCTGTCCATGGAATACCATGAGACAATCATGGCCGCTTCCGGTCACCAGGCGGAGGACACCCTTAACGCAGCAGTAAAAAAATATAACGGTAAATTCATCTGTGTAGTGGAAGGAGCTATTGGAACCAAATACGACGGGGCTTACGGAAAGATCGGAGGGCGGACGTTTTTAGAGATAGGTAACGAGGTATGCAAGAAGGCCCTTGCCGTAATCTGCATTGGCTCCTGTTCCTCTTACGGAGGCATCCAGGCCGCCGCGCCAAATCCGGGCGGATACAAAGGCGTTGGTGACGCCTTAGGGATCAAAACTGTCAATATACCGGGTTGTCCTCCCAACCCGATCAATCTTGTGGGAACCATTGTCAATTTTCTGCTTTTGGGGAAGCTTCCGGCGTGTGACAAACTTGGAAGACCCCTCTTTGCCTATGGAAAATCCATACATGATCAATGTCCCAGAAGGTCCCATTATGAAAACGATGAATTTGTAGAACAATTCGGCTCCGAAGAGGCCGCAATGGGTTATTGCCTTTACAAGATGGGTTGCAAGGGCCCGGACACTTACAACAACTGTCCTATTGCAAAATTTAACGACGGTACCAGTTGGCCGGTTGAGGCGGGCCATCCCTGCATAGGGTGTAGTGAACCGGGTTTCTGGGATAAAATGACCCCCTTCTTTGAGGAAAGCAAATAGGTATAAAGGTCATTTGGTCTTGAATTGAAATAATACTCTTAAGAAAAGAGAGGAGAAAAAATGGGCAAAAAGATTATGATCGATCCGGTTACAAGGATAGAAGGCCACTTGCGCATCGAAGTGGAAGTGGAGGGAGGCAAAGTAAAAAACGCCTGGAGTTCCGGACAGATGTTCCGGGGCATTGAACTTATTCTAAAGGGGAGGGACCCGCGCGACGCACCACTCTTTACACAACGCACATGAGGCGTCTGAACAATGACTCATTACCTGTCCTCGGTGAGGGCAGTCGAAAATGCGGTTGGCGTAAAGATACCTCCTGTTGCACGTATCGTCAGGAATCTTTTGCACGGAGCACAGTTTCAGCATGACCATATCGTTCATTTTTACCATCTCCACGCCTTGGACTGGGTGGATATTGTCAGCGCCCTGAGCGCCGACCCCAAAAAGACGGCAGCCTTAGCAGACAGTGTGAGCAATGCTCCCTGGGGAGGAACCCCCTATTTCAAGGGCGTCCAGCAAAGGATTAAAACCTTTGTGGATAGTGGTCAATTGGGACCTTTCACAAATGGCTATTGGGGCCATTCCGCCTATAAATTGCCTCCCGAAGCGAATCTGATGGCTGCTTCCCATTATATTGAGGCATTACGCATGCAGGCCAAAACACGCAGGCTGCATGCCATATTCGGCGGCAAGAACCCGCACCTCCAGTCCTTTGTGGTCGGGGGCATCACCTCCGTGAAGGATCTTACGCCGGATCGTATTGCGGAATTCCTCTATATCTGGAAAGAAACCCAGGACTTTGTCAAGAATGTGTACATCCCCGATATCTTAGCCGTAGGTTCCTTTTACAAAGATTGGGGGGCAATCGGTGGGACCTCAAATTTTCATGCCTGGGGAGAACTGCCTGAATCGGAGAATGAGCCTGAGAGCCTGTTTATGCCGCGAGGTGTCATCATGAATCGCGACCTCAAAGGCGTCAAAATGGCCGAGGAATCTAAGGTCACAGAGCATGTGACGCACTCCTGGTACGAGGGAAATGGGGCCAAACACCCCTATGAGGGAGAGACCAACCCCCAGCACGGGGACTATGATACCGGGGATAAATACTCTTGGATCAAGGCACCACGATATGAAGACGAGCCGTGCGAGGTAGGTCCACTGTCCAGGGTCCTGGTCGCCTATGCCAAGGGACACAAAGGGATTCAGGGCTTGGTAAACGACACCTTGAAGAAACTGAGTATCCCCGTCACGGCCCTGTTCTCAACCCTTGGCCGCACCGCGGCACGCGGGCTCGAGACCGTAGCCATAGGGGATGCCATGGAAGGCTGGATCATGGAACTGGTGGGCAGGCTGAAAAAGGGCGATAATAAGACTTATCAGCCCTGGGAGATGCCCAAATCCGGGATGGGTGTCGGGCTTAACGACGTGGCAAGGGGCTCTCTGGCCCACTGGATCCGGATCGAAGACAAAAAGATCCAGAATTACCAGTACGTAGTCCCTTCGACCTGGAACCTGGGACCCCGTTGCGCAAAAGGTAAGCTCGGACCGGTAGAGGAAGCTCTGATCGGTACGCCTGTTGCCGATCCGAAACGTCCCTTAGAGGTGCTTCGGACCGTCCACTCCTTTGATCCATGTATCGCCTGTGCGGTCCATGTCATCGATCCTGATTCTAACGAGGTCTATAAAGTAAAAGTCCTGTAAAGGAATTTGCACATAAGAACCCTTCAACCTCTATCATTTTGAGGTGTGAAGGGTTCTTTTTTTTACTCTCTTTTGCTTCAATGGGGTAAGCAAGTGGCGCACCTCTCCAAAATCCCTAACCCTGAATCCTGGCTCAGGTACGTTGTTGAGCACCCCCGTCAAATCATTTTCGCAATCCTTCTAATCACTCTTGTTTTCGCCTGGCAAATCCCCAGTCTCCGCTTCCAGACATCTATCTATGACCTCGCAATCGAGGATCTGCCCGAAACAATACAATACAATACATTCAAAGAGGAATTCGGCTGCGAAGAAATCATCCTGGTGGTGGCCAAGGCCAAACACATTTTTGAACCGAAGACCTTTGAACAGGTCGAACGGCTTGCAAAAGAATTATCGGAAATCAAGGGAGTAAAAAGGGTAATAAGCCTGCCGGGCATAAAAAAGGCCATGGATATTACCGACAAATGGAGCCTTTCGGATTTTAAAAGGATTATCTCCCCAATCAAGCTGCTTCAAAGGAACCTCGTATCCGAAGATAACAAGACCACGGTTCTTTCACTTATACTTGAGGACGTTAAGGAAAAGGACCAATTCATAGATGCCGTAAAAAAAGTGATTGATAATACAAATGCCAACCTTTCCCTTTACCATATCGGCATGCCCATAGTATCCAAGGCCCTGGGAAAATTCACCGAACAGGACTTTTTCAGGTTGCCCCCCATTACATTTGCCCTCATTGCCATAATTCTCTTTGTATTTTTCCGGAACCTGCGAGGGATAATGATCCCTGCCGGCTCCGTACTTATTGCCCTTATCTGGACCTTCGGTCTCATGGCCTGGACAGGAACGCCTCTTGCCATGCTGACCATGATTGTTCCGATTTTCCTGATCGCTGTCGGCACGGCATATTGCATGTATATTTTTCCTGAATATCTCGAATCCATCAAGGAATCCGATTCACCAAAGGAGGCATCCTTTCGATGTTTCCTTGAGCTGGGATTCCCGACATCACTTGCCGTCATCACAACTACTATCGGTTTATGCTCCCTGCTTGTAAACAAGATCAGTGCGATTCGCGAATTTGCCCTCTTTTCCTGTTTTGGCATCCTGTGCATGCTCGTAATTATTATTTCTTTTCTTCCTGCTGTCATGGCCCTCCTCCCCTTTCCAAAAAAGAATCAGGAAGATAATGAGCCTCAAGACGCCTTTTTTGATCGCATACTATCCGGCATTATCAATCTGAATCTCCATCATAAAAAAACAGCTCTCACTTGCATCGGCCTTGTGGCCTTAGCCGGGATCATAGGGATTTCCCGTGTCCGTGTCGAAACCAACCCGGTCGGCTTTTTCAAGGAAGATACTTCCATCTCCCGGCATTTCCACGATATCTACAGGGATATGGCAGGGAGTTTTCCCATAAACGTGGTTGTGGACAGTAATGAAGATGATTATTTTGAAAAACCCGGTCATCTGGAAAAGATAGCAGGGCTTCAGAAATTTCTCGATTCTTTAGACGGTGTCGACAAGACAGTCTCCTTTATAGACTACCTTAAACTGGTCAACTATGCCACCAACCAGCATAAGGAAGAATTTTACGCACTGCCCGAAGAACCCTTTGAAGTACGCATGCTCGTGAACAACTACAAAACCATGTTGGGCAATGATATGTTACTAAGATTCATGAATGCGGATTCCAGTAAATTAAACATCCTGCTGCGCACTCACATATCAAGCTCGGTAGATTTTTTAGCGGCTCAAAAAAGCATAGAAGAACACCTGCGCGAGAATTTCCCGGAGAGTTTCTCCTTTAAAGTGACCGGATTTGGAGTGGTGATTTCTCAGAGCAGTAAACTGCTCACCGAGGGCCAGGTGAAAAGCCTCTCCCTGACACTGATTCTTATCTTTGGAATTATGTTTCTGCTCTTTATGTCCTATAAAGTCGGTTTCATAGGAATGCTTCCCAACTGTTTTCCAATCATAGTCAATTTCGGCCTCATGGGATGGCTTGGCATTCCCCTCTCCGTTGCGACCAGCTTAATCGCCAGTGTGGCCATAGGTCTGGCGGTCGATGACACCATTCATTACCTCGTCAGGTATAACCGTGAATTCAAGAAAGACCTGGACAAAAACAGGGCACTTCAGGACACCATCAAAAGGGTCGGGAAACCTATCATCCTTACTACACTGACCGTTGGCATCGGCTTTTCCATCCTCATGTTTTCCAATTTCAGGCCCACTGCCGTATTCGGGCTAATGATGGTTGTCACCATGTTTTCGGCTCTTGTTGCGGATCTTATTCTCCTTCCTTCTTTGATGCTCAATGTGGAACTGGTAACGGTCTGGGATATGTTAAGGTTAAAACTCGGAAAGGACCCCCAAAAAGGTATCCCTCTTTTCGATGGGCTGTCCAGCACACAGGTTCACTACATTTTGATGGCCGGAGCATTGAAGCAGTACAAAGGCGGAGATACCCTTTTCAGGAAGGGCGAAGTGAGCGATTCCATGTACGCTGTCATCTCCGGAGAGCTTGAGGTTGTAAAAGTAATAGATGAATCCTCCAAAGAAAATGCTGACGGCGTAAAACAGCTCATAAGCAGACTGAAGGCCGGGGACGTGGTAGGTGAAATGGGCATGATTCGGTCGTGTGAGAGGTCTGCCACGGTAATCGCTACAGCGCCTTCGGAACTCCTGCAAATCAACGACAGCATGGTCAAAAGGCTTCACTGGCTTTACCCACCAACGGCCCAGAAGTTTTTCTTCAACCTGATGACCGTCCTGTGCGATCGGTTGGAAAACCTTACGGAAAATTTTCTTGGTGTCACGACCTTAGACACATTGACGGGGCTTTACACGCGCTCTCATTTTACGGACATGCTTAAAAAGGAAATTGCCAGATCGCAGAGATACAAAACGCCACTCTCTCTTCTGGTCATGGACCTTGATAATTTCAAGGGCGTTAATCATTTATACGGGCATCACACGGGTGATGCCATTTTGGCTGAAGTGGGCTCATTTCTAAAAAAACATGCCCGAAAAACTGATGTGCTTTCACGTTACGACGGTCAGAGGTTTGTCATAATGCTGCCCCACAGCAATGCCGAAACCGCCCATTCGGTTGCCAACCGTTTAAGGGAGTTCCTTGCCAAACAATGTTTTCGAATGGGCCCTAATACAATCTATATTACGACCAGCTTTGGTCTCGTTTCCATTAATAAAGACGCGGAAAAAAATCATATCGAGTTTCTTAATGACGGTATCAATGCCCTTAAAAAGGCCAAGGAGTCGGGCAAAAATTGCGTTTCCGAATTTCAGGAGTCATTTGATCCTCCGTCATAAGCAGTTTCAAAAAGCGCTTGAAATTTAGACAAATAGAGAGCATTCTAAGAGTATGACAAATAAAAATGAAAAACATATAATGGTCCTGGGCGTGGGCAATCTCCTTTTTACGGACGAAGGGGTTGGAATCCACGTGATTAGAAAATTAGATGAACGCTATAGTTTTCCTGAAAATGTATCTATCCAGGATGGCGGAGTCTTAGGCATCAATCTTCTGGGGGTTATCTCTGATGCCGATCACTTAATCGTTGTCGATGCCGTCAAAAATAAGGGCAAGCCCGGCGATCTCCACCGGCTTGAAGGGGAAGAAATACCAAAGCGTATTATTGCAAAAAACTCGCTCCATGAGGTTGATCTTTTAGAGGCATTGACTCTGTGCCAGGCCCTTGATAAGGTCCCTGAAACCGTCATTGTGGGCGTGGAACCCGAAGACATCGAGAGCGTGGGTCTCGAACCCACGCCTCCGGTGCAGGAAAAAATGGATGACCTGATAGACATGGTTCTTAAAGAACTCAATCGTCTTGGAATCGTCCCATCACCCTTGTCGGAGACTCAGGTCTAATAGCGGGATGCGGTAGGGTTTGGGTTATTAGTGCTGATTTAAGAACATTCGGGAAAAATCCCCCTAAATCCCCCTTTAGAAAAGGGGGACTTCAGAGCTTTCCCTCAGGAAAAGGGGGACTTCGAGTTTTCCCTAAGGAAAAGGGGAAACCAGATCCTCCCCCCTTTTGTAAAGGGGGGTCGGGGGGGATTTTAGGGGCATCGTATCAAACTCGACCTTAGGGTGGTAATGTTTAGAGTTGAGATAGGCGACACAAAGACAAAAATTCAGAGCTCAAGGAGCAGACAAATATGTGCCTGGCAATACCGGCAAAAATCATTGAGATCGAAAATGAAATGGGCACCATTGATATGGATGGAACCCAGAGGGAGATAAGCCTTCTTCTCCTTGAAGATGCGGAAATAGGGGATTACGTGTTTGTTCACGCAGGCTTTGCCATCCACAAGATTGATGAGACGGAAGCCATGGAATCCCTGAAAATCCTTCGTGAAATGGCATCTCTGGAAAATGGGGAAAAAATATAAAAAGAGATATTTTCTTGACAATATTTTGTGTTTTTTACTATATTTTAGACTACAGTTAATTTAGAAAGATAATTTTTTATAACGATATGAAATAATTAAATTTTTTCGAAAAAGGAGGTAGAAATCGCAATGAACAAGAAACTCTTGAGCCTTTTGATTGTCGTCTTTACCGGTCTGCTCTTTCTCACCGGAGGCGTTCTGATTGCCG
>JAIOSR010000460.1 GCA_021107495.1 Desulfobacterales bacterium
CGTCCTCTGTCACATCCTGGAGACAGGCGGATTCATCAAATAGAGTAAGTACCTCACCAAACATTCCACCAGTGCAAAAACTTGTGAGAAATACGACATCTCCGTAGCGGTAGAGATATCTCTCTGCCTTGTTTTGTTCAAAAGAGATCAGATCCTTCCAGTAATTTCTTCCCCTGGACTTTTTATATCTGAGTGATGCAGCAAGTAATCTGCTGTGAAATCTTGTGGGTTTTTCGTTTACCACGACCTGCAGGTGGGGATGTACGATCCCGCCCCCGGCCGGAGGCATGTAATTCCAATTGATAGATGCATATGCAACACTGTGGTCCGTTTCTTGTATCCTTTTTATGTAGACCGTACCGGCCATTAAGGAATCAAACAAAACTTCGGATGTAAATTGATCCAATGGGACATAATGGTCTTCAGAAAAAATGATGACTCCACTGTATAGGCTGTAAGGGAAGGCATTCGGGAGAACGGTTGCTCTGCCGTATAAAATCTGTCCCTCCTTTACAATAGAAGCAGGAAATTTTGGTGTTGAGGTACTCATCCTTTCAGGACAAAAAGGACACGTCTCTCTCGATTTCTCGATAAACGAGAGATCTTTGGCTGTCTCAGGGGGCCGCCAGCGGAATTTTAGGATTCGAGTTGTGGAATCTGTAAAAATATCGGTACGAATTTCTACCGGTATTACTTTTTCCCGGAACCCCGTTGCGTGGTCCAATAACCTTACTTCCTGCATTTCCTTCTTTAAATAAGTATCCATGTTTTTCTCATTAGACAGGGCCTGGGCCCGGCGCTAAGGCCTCGTTGCTTACATCCAGGATGGGCACCTGTCTAGCCTTCCACCTTTTGCCTAAAATCAGGGGACTCGATAATCCTGATGAGCACTTCATTCTCGAGTTCTAAGTAGTCCTTTAGGTCTTTCATTGAATAATTCAGGAGCTTCTTGAGTCCTGACAGGGTGCGTGGCCGTCTCTGTGCATAGCCTTGTGCTATTTTTAATGCGGCTTCCTCAAGTGCATCTAAACTTACAACTTTGTCTACGATACCAAGTCTCATGGCCTCCTGTGCGGTGATGTCTTCACCGGACAACAGAAGCTCAGATGCCTTGCGCATTCCTAATATTCTGGAGAGAAAAAAAGCCCCGCCTCCTTTTGGCACCAATCCCAGTTCAATGCAGGGATTCTGAAAAACAGTGTTGTCTGCCACTATCCTGTAATCGCATGCAAGGCTCACGTTTAAAAACATCGGGATAATTCTTCCGCCATCTGCATGGACAACCATCTTGTTCAAGTCCACAATTTTCAAGATGAACTGGTCAACAGCATGGCACATCCTGAGAACGGCGTATCGGTCCAATTTCAACTCCAATAATTGACGGTAAAATTCAAGGTATTCATCACGCCCTGTTTTTTCCGGCGAGCCGATAATAACGACAACTCCAATCGAATCGCTTTCCGAAACAAGATCAATGTACTCCATCAGTGCGGCCTTTGCTTCAAGATCAGTTGAACGTATGAGGAGATTTTCTTTGAAACTGAGTACTGCTATATTTTCATGCCTTTTTGTTGAAAAGAAATCGTGTTCCTGATCAAGACCCGGTCTTTTTTTCATCTTATTACCTCCTTGCTCATGTCTGTCCGGATAACCTACTCCACGGGCCAGCTCAGAGAGATGATTCCGGTTATGATCCTCCCTGGTCTTCCCCGGGTTGGTCGACGCCCCCGCCCAATACCGCATAAAGCCTCACCTGGTTGGCTAATCTGACCAGGCGGAGCTCGATAAGCACCTGCTGCTGCGCAAAGAGGGATCGCTGCGCAACAAGGACGGCCAGGTAGCTGTCAATCCCATTTGTATAGCGTATATTTGAGAGGCGATATGTCTCTGAAACCGCATTGACCATAGATTGTTGCGCAGATACCTGCAGGTCTATTGTGCCCTGCACTGCGAGAGAATCGGCTACTTCCCTGAAGGCCGTCTGGATTGCCTTCTCATACCGGGTCAGGACAATTTTTCGATCCGCTTTGCTGACCCGCAGGGCGGCCCAGGTGCGTGCGTCAAAGATCGGAAGAACTATCTGCGGCGTAAAGTTCCATGTGTCAGAGCCGGAGTTGAACAGGCCGGAGAGCTCAGCGCTTGCGGTTCCCACCGCGGTCGTCAGAGAAATGCGGGGAAAGAAGGCGGCCCGGGCCGCGCCGATAAAGGCGTAGGCCCCCTTGAGCCGATGTTCCGCGGCCATAATATCAGGCCGGTTCAGGAGGACCTCTGAAGATAGGCATGGAGAAATTTCCTTGAAGGGAATGACGCTGCTCAGGTCCGTCGGCAGGAGATCTTCCTGCACGGGGGAACCGGCTAAAAGGTTCAGGGCATTTTTATCTTGCGCTACTAATTGCGTGTAGCGGGCCACATTTCCCCGGGCCGCATCCACCGGAATTTGCGCCTGACGCAGATCCAACTCGGTCGCGAGTCCAAGTTCATATTGCCGCTGAATTAAAGCGCAGGCAGCCTGCTGGGTCTCAAGGGTGGATTGGGCCAGCTTGAAGTTCTCCCGATCCGCGGCAAGGGTCAGTTATACCCTGGCAACCTCGGATACCAGCAAAATCTGTGCACTGTGACGGGCCTGCTCCGTAGCTAAATACTCCTGCAGTGCCCGGTCTTTCAGGCTGCGGATGCGGCCGAACAAATCGATCTCCCAGGAAGCAATGCCGAGATTGACACTGTATTGTTTCGTTATCATAGGCTTCCCGGTGGTCGAAAAATCGGCGGCCACACGTTGTTTGCTTCCGCTGCCCACCGTATTGACCGTGGGAAACAGCTCGGCCCGTTGAATGCCGTACAGGGCGCGCGCCCTTTCCACGTTCAGGGCGGCAAGCCGCAGGTCCCGGTTGTTTTTCAGGGCCGTCTCAATGAGCTTTTGCAGCCGTGCATCGGTGAAAAATTCCCGCATGCTCAACTCCGGGACGATCACTGTTCCGGGCGCGTCCCGGGCGCCCTTGTAGGCTTCACCCTGCGGCCACTTGTCCGGGATCGGCGCTTTGGGCTGTGTGTATTTCGGGGCCAGGGTACAGCCACCCAAAAAGAGGACGATTCCAACCAGTAGAAACAATCGTTGTTTATTCATGCGATTTACCCCC
>JAIOSR010000255.1 GCA_021107495.1 Desulfobacterales bacterium
AGTGTTCACTGACACGGTATGTGGTGCCGACAAAGGGATATTTGGGATCGCATGTCTTATAGATATCCATATCGGTGCTGTATGTGGGCGCCGTTGGATTGACAAGCTGGCCGGAGAACAGGTTCTTCTCCACCGGACACTCCATCGGTTCGTAGTGTTCCGGAAAAGGCCCGTCTGCCCTTCCCGGACCGAAGATATGCGCATGACCCTCCGGTTTCATTATGAATGGATACTTGGTATCCTTTCGCATGGAGCCGTCCGGGTTCTGCATTGGGTACCAGCCGCCATCGGGTACGTCACCGACCCACTTCTTGGATACGTACTTGCCGCCTTTTGCTTCACCCTTGAATTGGATCACCGGGTGCTCCTTATCCCAGGGATTTCCCTGAAGGTCCACGGACGCACGGTTGTAAATAATGCGCCTGTTGACCGGCCAGCACCAAGCCCACTCAAGGTTGAGGCCAATACCCGACTTTTCCTTCTTCCGCCTGGCGGCCATGTTACCTTTTTCAGTATAGCTGTTACAGTAAAGCCAATTAGCTGATGAGGTTGAGCCGTCGTCCTGCAACCAGGCGAAGCTGGGAACCAGAGTGCCCTTTTTGCAGAGTTTCCCTTTGACAGTGACATCCCTTGTGAAATAGCCATTAATTTCTTTGGCCATCTTGTGGGCGTCAAACTCACCATGAGTGGTGTAGTCCCACTTCAGGTTGACTATTGGTTCCGGGAAAACCGCATTCTTGTCTTTCTTATAGAGATACTTGACCTTTTTCATCAGATCGATCAGGATATCTCCGTCAGACTTTGCATCTCCCGGCGCCTGGGCAGCCTTGTAACGCCACTGCATCCACCTGCCGCTGTTGGTTATGGAACCCTCTTTTTCAACGGAAACCGCGCATGGAAGCATGAAAACCTCTGTCTTAATCTTCTTGGGATCCATGCCCGGTCCTTTCCAGAAGGACCCGGTTTCATTGTCAAAGATGTTGACATTGACCATCCAGTCCAACTTTGTCATTGCCTGCCTGTTTTTGTTGGCATTGGCTCCCGACGCTGCCGGGTTCATACCCCAGGCAAATAATCCCTTGAAATTCCCCTTGTACATCTCGTCAAAGATGTCAAGCCAGGAATAGGTCTTTCCGGCATCCAGTTTCGGCATCCAGTCATATCCGAAATTATTAGCCTTGGTCGCCTGGTCACCGAAGTAAGACTTGAGCAGACTCACCATATATTTTGGCTCGTTCTGCCACCAGTTGGCACTCAATGGGTCACTACTCTTGGGTCTTCTCTTAAGGTAATCCCCAAGGGTCGGCCATTTGGTGCTCGGGGTGGCTAAATAACCGGGCCAGATGTGGAAGAGAATACAGTGGTCGGTTGAGCCCTGGACATTGGATTCACCTCTCAGGGCATTGACGCCACCTCCTGCCACGCCCATATTGCCAAGCAACAACTGGATCATGGCCATAGTCCGGATGTTCTGGACACCCACCGTATGCTGGGTCCAGCCCATGGCATACATAATGGTCCCTGCCTTGCCTTTTTGACCGGTAGCCGTGTAAAGCTCATACACCTTTTTAAGATCTTCTTTGGGTGTTCCGGTAACGGCCGATACAGTGTCCAGGTCGTAACGGCTGTAGTGCTTTTTCAGCAATTGAAAAACACATCTGGGATCCTGAAGGGATTTGTCTTTCTTCGGTATTCCGTTTGCATCCTTTTCAAATGCCCACGTTTTCTTGTCATACTTGTGGGCTTTTGCATCGTAACCCGAAAACAGGCCATCATCAAATTTAAAGGAATCAGAAATAATGAACGCGGCATTGGTATCCTCTGCCACGTACTCCTTAAAGTATTTTTCGTTTTCAAGGAGATACTTTATCATCCCGCCTAAGAAGGCAATGTCGGTTCCTGATCTCAATGCCGTATAAAAATCGGCCTTTGAGGAAGTACGGGTAAACCTTGGGTCCACGCTGATCAGCTTGGCCCCGCGCTTCATGGCCTCATTCACCCATTTAAAGGAAATCGGATGGTTTTCCGCCGCATTGGAACCCATAATGAGAATACAGTCACTGTTTCTAAGATCGATCCAGTGATTGGTCATCGCACCGCGTCCGAACGACTCTGCCAGAGCCGCAACAGTTGCGCTGTGTCAGATACGGGCCTGGTGCTCGACGTAAGTGAGCCCCAGGGACCTCATCATGGCCTGGATCAACCAGCATTCCTCGTTGTCCAGGGCGGAACTTCCAACGTTGGCAATCGCATCGGTGCGGTTCACCACCTGTCCCTTGGCATTCTTGTGGGTGAAAGTGGCATCCCGGTCCTTCTTGATTCTTTTGGCAATCATCCAGTATGCCTGGTCCCAGGATACCTCCTGCCACTGGGTGCTGTAAGGGGCACGGTATAGCGGCGTTACGAGACGATTCTCATTATTGACCAATTGACTCAGTGCCGCACCTTTTGAGCAAAGCGCTCCTTCGTTAATGGGGTGTTCGGGATCACCCTCGATGTTAATAACTTTTCCCGCTCCTGCTTTTCCGGTGTGAACGATCAAACCGCAACCGACGGCACAATAACAGCAGATGCTCGTCGATTCCTTGGCAAAGCGGATCTTCAGCGTCTGGGCGTAGGATTTAATTGGTTTCAAGTCAAGTCCCAAACCCAGAGCCGCTACGCCTGCCGCAGAAGCCCCAGTAATCTTGAAAAAATCGCGACGGGTAACGTTCATAAGCCCTCCTTTTCTTTTAAAGGTTTCGGGTTGAATATCAAAAAAAACACCAAATCCAAAATTGACACGACTCAGGATTTGGAACATCAAGACCCTTGCGAAGTTGGCATTGCACTATGGCTTTGGAGCAAGGTCTTGAAAATAGATGCGAACAATCGGAGGTTAATAAAGAAAAGTTGATTTGCTGAAAATAACGATACGCCTATAAGAATTAGCTTGTCAACTATTTTTTTCAAATAAATCAGGTAGTTACATATGTCAGGGCTGACATATAGGGGGGGGGAGATTGATAAATATTTCACTAACCCGTCAGCAGTAAGTTTTCATGGGTTCATGGGTTCAGGGCTAAAGACAGTCAAGCGAAAACCTCTGAGCACAGAACAATGAACGTTTGGTTTCAATATTGACAAACTCGTTGGAAGTCCCCACGTTCGTCACTCCGGCGAAAGCCGGAGTCCAGAACCTATTGGAAATACTGGATTCCGGCTTTCGCCGGAATGACGCTAAAATGGAATTTTCGATTTTTTATGAGGTTTTCAATATTCGGCGGGCATGTTTTTAAGCTGTGCCAGGGAAAAGACGGGACCGTCCTTGCACACGTATTTATCGCCTATATTGCACCTGCCGCAGATGCCGATACCGCATTTCATGCGCATCTCCAGGGACAGTATGAT
>JAIOSR010000152.1 GCA_021107495.1 Desulfobacterales bacterium
AATTGAAACGCAACACACGCACGGGAGCGGGTGTGTTTTTTCAACTGCCCTGGCTACATTTTTGGCCGGGGACAATGGTGTTGTCTCTGCCACAAAAATGGCCCATGCTTTTACCAGACGTGCTATATTGAATGGTTATGCATGTGGGCGAGGGCCTGGACCGGTTAAGCCCGGGTAGATTATCATATGAAGGGAAATGAAAAAACATGACACAACTTAAAAAAGCAAGATCAGGCGTTATTACGCCGGAGATGGAATCAATCGCCTTTAATGAACAGGTGGATGCCTCATGGCTCAGGGACCAGGTGGCAATCGGGAGGGTCGCTATTCCGGCCAATAAAAGGCATGGCGGGCTCATCCCCTGCGGCATAGGCGAGGGGTTGCTGATCAAGGTAAATGCCAACATCGGGACTTCCTCCGACCGGGCCATTCTTGAGGAGGAACTGGCAAAACTCAGGGTTTCGTTAGAGGTCGGAGCAGACACGGTGATGGACCTTTCAACGGGCGGGGATATTAATGCCATCTTGAAAGCCATCCTTAAGGGATCGACTGTTCCGGTAGGCACGGTCCCAATTTACCAGGCAGTAGTGGAGACGGTCGAGGAAAAGGGCGGGCTGATCCATCTCACGGCGGATAAGATTTTTGAGGTGATCGAACGCCAGGCAGCGTATGGCGTTGATTTTATGACGGTTCACTGCGGGGTCACGAGAGCGGCCATAGAGATGTTGAAAAAACAGGGAAGAATTACTGACATTGTGAGCCGCGGCGGCGCTTTCCTGACCACATGGATGCTTCATCATGACAGGGAAAACCCTTTATATGAAAACTACGACAGACTTTTGGCCATTGCCGGGAAATATGACATTACCCTCAGTTTGGGTGATGGATTAAGACCGGGGTGTCTGGCTGACGCAACAGACCGTGCCCAGATACATGAACTTATGACCCTCGGGCATCTAACCCGGTGGGCTTGGGACAAAGATGTCCAGGTGATGATAGAGGGCCCCGGACATGTCCCCATGAATGAGATCGAGACGAATATAGTGCTTCAGAAAAAGCTTTGTCAGAATGCCCCTTTCTATGTTTTGGGTCCCCTGGTCACTGACATTGCCGCCGGTTATGACCATGTGGCCTGTGCCATAGGGGGGGCCATAGCCGGGAAGGCCGGTGCAGATTTTCTGTGCTATGTGACTCCTGCGGAGCATCTCTGTTTGCCGGGCGTGGAAGATGTCAGGGAAGGGGTTGTGGTGACAAAAATTGCAGCCCATGCTGCCGATATTGCAAGGGGCAACAAAATCGCCATTGAAAGAGACAGGCAAATGTCCATAGCGAGAAAAAACCTGGACTGGGAAACCCAGATGAAGATGGCAATTGATCCTGAAAAGGCAAGAGCCTACAGGGAAAAGAATCCCCCGGCAGAAGACGATGTATGCACCATGTGCGGGAAGTATTGCGCCATCAAGCAGGTTCGGGAATATTTTAAGGATTAGGGGTATCTGTTCAATATTTGGGGGAACTCGAATTTATGCAGACATCTCGTAAGTCACGACCGGCCTCCGCCATTATGGAATAACACCGCTACTTTTTGAGCTATCACAATTAGGGTTTATTTTCCCAAACAAAACCGGCTGAAGATACTGTCCAGTATATCTTCGGTGGCGGTCTCTCCGATTATTTCCCCTAAGGCATCGATTCCGCTTTTAAGTTCCAGCGCAACAATTTCCATGGGTGCATCTTCCCCTGTGCTGCGGCCTGCGCTTTTGAAAAACCGGGCCGCGTCTGTAAGGGCCTGCCTGTGTCTCAAGTTTGCGGTCGCGTGAGAGGTCGTCATATCCATATCTCCTTCAAGCAGGCATTCCACAATGGCCTTTCTCAGATCATCAAGGCCCTGGCCGGTAAGGGCGGATATTTTGACAATGGGAAAGCTCTCAAACCTGTTATTTTCCGCCTCCAGTCCCATTCGATTCGGGAGATCAATCTTATTGATTACGATCAGACCCTTCTTCCCTTGAGATTGAGCAATTATGTTCAGGTCATCCCGGTTCAGCGGGCGACTCCTGTCGATAACGACCAACAAAAAATCGGCTTCAGCCAGTTTTTGCTCGGTCAAATCAATGCCGATCCTCTCCACATCATCCTTCACTTCTCTGAATCCGGCCGTATCCATCAAGCGTAACGGAAGCCCTTCAATTGTTATGGTGGACTCGATTACGTCCCTTGTAGTGCCCGGAACCGGTGTTACAATGGCTCGCTGTTCGTTCAGAAGGCGATTGAGAAGACTCGATTTGCCCGCATTTACACGTCCAACGATCACGGTATTGATCCCGTCTACCCAGATTCTTTTCCTTACATGGGCCTGTATAAGGTTCTCAACCGGTTCAACGAGGCCATTTTCGATCAGCGCTACGCCATCTTCCCTGGAAACAATGCTGGATTCCTCTTCAGGAAAATCAATAGCAACTTCCGCACCGGCAAGTATCTCAATGGCCTTTTGTCGCAGGTTTTCGATCTCCTTTTTGAATGAGCCCTGAATTTGCTGGAAGGCCAGATGCAGGCCTTTTTCCGATTGAGAATTTATCAAATCAATTACTGCTTCGGCCTGTGTCAGATCAATCCTGCCATTCAAGAAGGCCCGTAATGTGAATTCTCCGGGTCCGGCCAATCTGGCGCCCTGGTCTAATATGAGTTTAAGAATTCTGGAAAGAAGCAGATACCCGCTGTGGGAATTTATTTCAATGACGTCTTCCCTGGTATAGGAATGGGGGGCCTTCATAAAGGAGAGCAGCACTTCATCGATCATGTGCCCGGAAAAAGGGTCGTGCAGGTGACCTAAGTAAAGGCGATGGCTTTGAAGGTCCCGGGCAGGGTTTTTAGGCCTGAACAATTTTGTGGCGATTTCATAAGAGCGCGGGCCGCTTATACGTATTATACCGATTCCGGCCGGGCCGACCGGAGTCGCTATGGCCGTGATAGTATCTTCGTCTAAAGGCATATGGCATAGTTCGGCTTTGTGCTAATGACCTGCTCGATTTATTTTCCGGGCATTATGAATACCTTTTTCAAAAGGCCCTCGCCCCGGCTCCTGGTTTCCAGCCTTGCATCATCCCTGAGGGCCATGTGCACGATCCTTCGTTCGTGGGGATTGAGAAGATTGGTGCTCGCAGGTTTCCTTGTTTTTTTTGCCTTGTCGCCCATCTTCAAGGCCATCTGGACCAGAAATTCCTTCCTTCTCTGACGATAATTCTCAGAGTCAACAACTACCTGGACACGCTTTTGCAGTGTCTTGTTGACGATCTTGTTCACAATGAATTGCAGGGCATCTAAGGTCCTTCCCTTGCGGCCTATTAAAAGGCCCGACTTATCACCTTCAATGTCGAGAGCAATTGTACCGTCCGTGTTTTGTGCGCTCAAGGTAACCCCTTCCATGGGGATTAAAGAAAGTATTTTTTCCAGTGCCTCTTTGGCGATCTCTAAACCATTGTTTTCCACCGCCGGTTTGGGCTCTTCTTTTGTGATGGTGACTTTGACCTTGGCCTTTCTGCCGCCCACTAAGCCGAAGATTCCTGCAGAGCCGGGCTCAAGGATTTCTATTTCCATTTCATTTTCGGAAAGCTTGAGTTGGCGGTGGGCATTCTCAATGGCCTCCTCTGTGGTTTTTCCTTCAAATTCAAAAGTTTCCATAATTGTCCTCCAAATGCTATGCAGGGCTTCTGTGTATACGGTACTGCTGGCCAATGGAAAGGATGTTATTGACAAACCAGTAGAGTACCAGGCCGGAAGGAAAGTTTATAAACATGAACGTAAAGATGATAGGCAAAAACATCATGACTTTTGCCTGAGTGGGGTCGCCGGGCGTAGGTGTCATCTTTTGCTGCAGAAACATGGAGGCACCCATCAGCAGGGTAAGCACGGGTATTCCGTAAGGCGGCGACATGAAGGGAATGGTAAAAGGGAAATTGAAGAGACGATCCGGTGCCGAAAGGTCATTTATCCAGAGCATAAAAGGCGCATGCCTCAGTTCAATGGCATTTCCCAAAATTCTGAAAAGTGCGAAAAAAACCGGGATCTGTATAACCATGGGAAGGCACCCGCCCATGGGGTTTACTTTATAGGTTTTATACAGGGCCATCATTTCCGCATTCAGTTTTTGCTTGTCGTTTTTGTGTTTCTCCCTGAGCTTGGCCATGCGGGGCTGGAGTTTCTGCATCTCTTTCATGGACTTATAGCTTTTGTGGGTAAGAGGCCAAAAGAGGATTTTGATCAGTATTGTGAGAAGGATGATGGATAACCCATAGTTATGAATGTACTGGTTAAAGAAGCGCAAAAGATACAATAAGGGCTTGCCAATAATGTCCGTCCAACCAAAATTGACGGCCAGGTCGAGTTTTTCTCCAAGATCTTTCAGGATTCCCAGGTCACGGGGTCCAAGATACAGGGTATAAGGGCATGAGATCTGTTCGGAAGGTTTCAGGGAAACAGGTGGTGTAAGATAAGTCCCGTGAAGCACTCCCGAAGGGAGAAGCCTGCCTTTAAACACCCCTTTTGTTTTTTTTCCCGGAATTATTGCCGAAATGAAAAAATCATCCTCATATGCAATCCAGCCAACCTTACCCAGCAGCTCCTCTGGCTCAGTGGTCTTTTCGATCTCCACTTCCTCGAGTTTGTCATTCAACAAAAGGGCCAGGCCCACATAGGAATAGTAGCTCGTTTTTTCTTTGGGCGGCAGGGACTTAATGTTTGCTATAAAAGTTCCGCTGATCGGATCGGGAGATTGACTGATAACATCAATAACCAGATCGATCCGGTATTGATCCGGATAAAAACGGTAGACATGCTTAATTGAAAGACCGTTTGAGGTCTCGGAGCGGAAAACCAGATCCCTATACGGAGATTCAGGTCCAAGTCGTATGGTTTGATAGTCCGTCTGATAAACGATCCGTTCTTTTTGATTAGCCGATGGATTATCAAAGCCTATATGAAGGAAATCGCCCATGTCCTTTTTGAGACTGACAAGTTCGATCAAGGGGGAATCAGGATCAATGGTCTGACGGTATTCTTTTAGTTCAAAGCTCTTTATGGCGGGGCCCACATTGGTAAAGACCGCCCTGTATAAAGGCGTATTAATCTCGATTTCCTTCTCATCCGCCTTCGGGCTCACCACCCCTGCCTTTTGCTCCGGGTCTTGCAGGGGTGAAGAAGAGGCTATTTCCGGCTTTTTTGTTGCCCTGGGTATTTCTTCGGACAACTCTTTCGGGGCGGTCTCGTCTTTTTTCTGTGTCTGGTCCTTTTCCGGGCCAAACCAGAAAGACCACAAAACCAGTATGACAAAACATAAAACAAAGGCAATTATTGTTCTCTTATCCATAATTAAATTATCCGGTCTCGATGATTCCGTCTTTCGGTTTGTTTCGAATTGTATATGGCCTTTGGCAAGGGACTATTATGCCGGCAACCATATGCTTTAAAGTTGGCTTTATCCTTCAAACGAGGGGATCATATCCACCCGGGTGAAACGGGTGGCATTTGGATATCCTGATAAGCGACAGGAAGCCTCCCTTAATGATTCCGTACTTATTTATGGCCTGACGGGCATAGCTTGAGCATGTGGGGTAAAAACGACAGGAAGGATACCAAAAAGGGGAAATGAATTTCTGATATATGCCTATGAGTGCGATAGGTATATATCTAATTTTATACACAGAATTTTCTATCAAAGATGATTTCTGCGAGTTCCTCTTTGGTTTTTCGGAGATCCAAATAGCTGGCATTCTTCTTTGCTGCGACGACGATATCGTATCCTTGCGGGAAATATGATTTGTTGAGCCTGAAGAATTCCCTGATTAGCCGCTTGACCCTGTTCCTTTTGACCGCGTTACCTATCTTTTTGGTAACAGTGATCCCCAGTCTTGTGATACCCAGCCCATTTTTTTTGAGAATTACAGTAAAGTGTCTCGTGTAATGTCGTTCACCCAACCGATTTAGATTGACAAAATCCTTTCGATTCAATAGCCTTTTTTCTTTTGGAAATGAAAAAGATCCCATAAAATTCAGGAGGATCGGTCGGATTTACAGGGCATGTTTTATGCAGTTAATCGTTTCCTACCTTTTGCCCTTCTTCGTTTCAAGACATTTACACCGCCTTTTGTTCGCATTCTGGCCCTGAAACCGTGGGTTCGCGCCCTCTTTATATTGCTGGGTTGATAAGTTCTTTTCATGTTATTACTCAATCCTGGTTGATTTGAGGTAAACTATTATATAAACACGAGCTGAAGACTTTGTCAAGATAAATTCGGATTGCCCATTTTATGTTTGATAATCCGATTAATTTCCTATAAATATAAAAGATTTAGAAAGGTCTGTTTGAAAGAAAGGAGCGGATAATGCTTTTAGATCCCATTTTGGGTTTATTTTCCAATGATTTGGCCATCGATCTCGGGACGGCCAACACTCTTGTTTATGTGAAAGGAAAAGGGATCGTTTTGAGCGAGCCCTCTGTGGTGGCAGTCAAGAAAGACGGAAAAGGGGGCCACAAGGTCCTGGCAGTCGGCACGGAAGCAAAAAGGATGTTAGGCAGGACCCCGGGAAATATTGTGGCTATCCGTCCCATGAAGGATGGAGTGATTGCTGATTTTGAAATTACTGAAGCAATGCTTCGTCATTTTATAACAAAAGTCCATAACCGAAGGACCCTCGTGAGGCCCCGAATCATTATCTGTGTGCCCAGCGGGATTACCCAGGTTGAAAAGAGGGCCGTTCGTGAATCCGCGGAGTCTGCCGGTGCCAGGGAAGTGTTTCTTATTGAGGAGCCCATGGCCGCGGCCATAGGTGCGGGATTGCCCATCACCGAACCTACTGCCAACATGGTAGTTGATATTGGCGGCGGGACCACGGAAGTTGCGGTCATCTCCCTTGCCGGGATTGTCTACAGCAGGTCTGTCAGGGTTGCCGGAGACAAGATGGACGATGCCATTTTGAACCATATTAAGAGAAAATATAATCTTTTGATAGGTATAAGGACTTCGGAGATCATAAAAACCAGCATCGGCAATGCCTTTCCAAGCGATGAAATTGAAACCATTGAAGTAAAGGGCCGGGACCTGGTCACCGGGATTCCGAAGATTTTGACCATAGACTCGGATGAGATAAGGAAGGCCATTTCAGAGCAGGTGGAAACGATTGTTGAAACAGTGCGAATCGCCCTGGAGCAGACACCGCCGGAATTAGCCGCGGATATAGTGGATAAGGGGATAGTCTTGACCGGAGGGGGTTCATTGCTAAAGAATCTTGACGTCCTGCTGAGAGAGGAAACCAAACTTCCCATAACGGTCACTGAAGATCCCTTGTCCACCGTGGTTATTGGTTCCGGAAAAACCTTAGAAAGCCTCGCAATATTGAGGGAGGTTGCAATCGCTTAGCGTCTGCCCGTAAATGAAAAAAGATCCGGTTTTTGCCGGGCTTATCCTTCTAAAACAGGGTGCACAGAGGCGTAAAACCAGGCCACAAGACCTATTTGTCTGTTCAAGGAATGGATCGTAGATAAAAGCGGAGCTGAGTCCAGTCATTGAAAGGTGTAACAAGCTTTCGTAAAATCTGGTTGTGGGTTTTTATTGCCGGCTTTATATTATTTTTGCTGTCGTCAAATTCCGGCCAAAGGCCGAAGTGGAACCCGGCTGAACAGCTTATTGTACAAATCACGGCGCCCTTTCAAAGGTTCATCACACATACTGTCAATATCACAGAGAAGTTCTGGCTAGGCTATTTCCAATTAGTCAATGTCCGTCATGAAAACAGGCAGTTGAAAAAAGAGGTTGATGCCCTCAGGATGGAAACCATCCGGTACAGGGAACAGTTGTCCACCCACCAGAGACTTCAGGAACTTCTTCAATTCAAGCATACCATTGACAGGCCGGTCCTGGCTGCCCAGGTAATCGGCCTGGACCCCACGGGATGGTTCAAATCAATTATTATTGACAAAGGGAAAAGGGCAGGCCTGAAGTTGAATATGCCTGTAGTGAATGCCTGCGGTGTTGTCGGCAGAATCGTTTCCGTCTCGTCGACTTATGCCAAGGTCCTGTTGATCATTGATCAGAACAGTGCCGTTGATTGCCTTGTCCAAAGATCTCGCGACAGGGGTATGGTAAAAGGGAAATCCATTGACAACTGTAAACTGGATTATGTAGTGAAATCCAGCGATGTAGCTATCGGAGATATGGTGGTCACGTCGGGCCTTGGAGGCATTTTTCCAAAAGGCCTGCCCGTGGGTCGTATTTCAGATGTCACGGAAGTTTCAGGGGACCTTTTCAAGGACATTGTGGTCAAACCTGTTGTCGATTTTTCTAAATTAGAAGAAGTTTTGGTGATTTTGGTAAAATAAAAAAAGGAGAAAAGTAAGTGGAAACTTCAGCCAAAAAGGAAATCGCCTTTTGCCTTTTTGCATGGCTTTTGGGGTTAATTTTCACCCTGCTCAAGGGGAAATGGCTTAACCTCATGGGTTTGGAGTTTTTTGATCTGGATCTTTTGACCATAATAACGGCCTATCTTTTTCTTTCTTACGGTCAGACTGCTGCAGGCACCTTTGCTTTTGGCCAGGGGTTTTTGATCGATCTTTTTTCAGGCGGTTTGCATGGTCTTTTTTCCGTGATTTGTATCGGTGTTTTCGGGGCAATTTATTTAGGTTGCCGGTTTTTTGATCTTCAAACCCCGAAGGGACAGGTTATTCTCGTTTCATTAGCGGTTTTATTTAAAAAAATCCTTTTTTTATTTGTGCTTGTCCTTTTTTCCCCACAGGTTATCGTTCCAGGGCCTTTCCTCTGGATATCAGTGGCCTCAGCAATAATTACCGGCCTCATGGCGACTATCATTTTTTACCTGTTCAATCTCCTGAGGGCCATTTCTTTTGAAGATACTCGCAGTGCCCTGACAAAATAGAGAAGCAAGCTTTCGTGAGCGCGGGTTTAAGTTTTCAGAGTATAGGGTTATGAGACCCAACGAATCCCTAACATTTGAACCGTCAACGGGTAAGTAGAGACTAATGTTTTGAGAACCTCAGATTTTGATCCCGTATCCGTAGAAATTTTTAATAAGCAGCTCAAAAGGGTGATACTGGTTGTTCTGGTGGTGTTCGGCATTTTAATCCTCAGATTATGGCACCTTCAGATTCTAAGCGGATCAACCTACCGGACCAAGTCGGAGGACAATCGTTTTCAACTTCAGGACATTCCCCCTTTCAGGGGCATCATATTTGACCGGAAAGGTGAGATGCTCGTGGGCAACCGCCCTTCCTACGGGCTATACGTGATTCCCGAAGGGATTCAAGACCGGGGGCAACTCCTGAAAAGCCTGAACCGGTTGATAGGTCTTGACCCTGAACTGGCAATGCAAAAACTCAAACGGGCCTCCCCCGCATATCCCTTCAGGCCGGTCTGCCTTAAAAGGGATATGTCCCGCGACGAATTAGCCGTGATCGAGACCCAAAGGTTCAATCTGTCCGGGGTGATGATTAAAGTGAAACCACAGAGGCACTACGCCTGGGGAAAGCTTGCCTCTCATGCCCTTGGATATTTAGGAGAAATCAGTGAGAGGCAGTTAAAGACCGAAAAATATCCGGGTAACAAACGCGGGGATTTGATCGGAAAGTCCGGTGTGGAATGGAAATGGCAGCCATTATTAAACGGAATGCGAGGGGGCGAACAGGTGGAGGTGGATGCGGCCGGTAGGAAAATACGTGTTGTTTCCCACAAGCCCCCTGTCTCCGGCGCGAGTATTTACCTGACAATTGATAAGGACCTTCAGGCACTGGTGGAAAGGGCCCTGGTCGGCAAAAAAGGGGCGATTGTGGCCATGAATCCCAATAACGGTGAGATTCTGGCCATGGCCAGCACTCCCTCTTTCAATCCCAATGTGTTTATCCGTGGGATAGACAGGGCGACCTGGAAAGAAATTTCCACATCTAAGGATTTTCCTTTGCAAAACAGGGCGCTGTGCGGGCAATACCCGCCGGGCTCTGTTTTCAAGATTGTCGTTGCCTTAGCAGGGCTTGAAGAGGGTGTTATTGATCCGGAAGAAGAGCTTGTCTGTAGTGGGGTCTATACTTTGGGTCAGCATAAATACCACTGCTGGAAAAAGCATGGGCATGGAAAAGTCAATCTCCACAGGGCCTTGAGAGAGTCATGTGATATATATTTTTATAAGGTAGGGAAAAGGCTGGGTGTTGACAGGATCGCCCGTTATGCAAAAAGGTTAGGGCTTGGAAAGGCTACCGGTTTTGATGCGGGCCGGGAAAAGATCGGCCTGATCCCAACCAGCCGGTGGAAGTTAAAAAGGTTCGGTGTTCCCTGGCAGACCGGAGAGACAATCTCCACGGCAAT
>JAIOSR010000496.1 GCA_021107495.1 Desulfobacterales bacterium
ATGATGATCGGAGAAATCATAGGAAACGTCAGGATAACATCGGAGATCGGCCAGGGCTGCATGGGAATGCTCTATATGTCGGAGCACGTAAACGTCGGCAAGCCGTTTGCCGTCAGGCACCTGGCACCCGAGCTTGCGCAAAACCAGATGTACCGCGAGCGTTTCACAAAGGAAGCAAAGGCCTTAGACCGGCTCAAGCATGACAACATCGTTCGTATCTATGAAGTCATTGAAAAAGAGGGCAATATCTTTTTGATAATGGAATATGTGGATGGTGACATGCTGGACAGTATCTTGAAAAATCGTGGTTTACTACCCGAAAAAGAGGCCCTGTCCATTACCAAAGGTATTCTAAAGGGGCTGAATTATGCCCACAGCAAAGGGGCAATACACAGGGATATCAAGCCCGCAAATATAATTCGCACCAAACAGGACGTAGCAAAAATAATGGATTTCGGGATCGCCCTGATGGCGCGCGGGGCGCGGTTGACAAAAACAGGGAAGGTAATGGGAGCGGCTAAATACCTGAGCCCCGAGCAAATTGCGCAGGCAAAACAGATTGACCATCGAAGCGACGTCTATTCCATGGGAATTATTATTTATGAAATGCTTACCGGACAGACCCCCTTTGACGGGGAGACGGATCCTGAAATTTACCAAAAGCATGAAAATGCTGACCCACCCGATATGCTGTCGATTGTAGAAAATATTTCTCCTGCCCTTAATGAAATAGTAATGAGGGCATTAGAGAAGAAACCTGATGATCGTTATCAAGGATGCGCGGAATTCTTGAAGTACCTTCAGGCCTATGAGACCGGCGATGTTGAAAAGATCGCAAAAGAAGAGAAAGAAACGAGGGAAAAGGGGGTTGATGAAATAGTCTCCGAAGAGGCCTTTGAGCAGCCGGAACCTTCAAAACGTCCTGCCGGAAAAATAAGCACCCGGGCCATGATCGGTATGGGAATAGCCGTGGTTTTCATTATTGCGATCGGTATTTTCATGACCATGCGCTTTTTGGAGTCAAGGCGCGTGAAGGCAGAGTATCAGATCGTTTTAGCGCAGGTTGGGAAAGTACAGAAATTAGAGAGCAAAGAGAAATTATTGCAGCTTTATATCAAGTCACATAAAAAAAATGAACATACGATAAATGCCGAAATGAGGACCATAGAAATCCGTGGTTTTATCCAGGAACGGGATTACAAGATAGCCCTTGGCCGTGCCGATAACCTGCGCAAAGACAAAGAATACGAAAAGGCTGAGGCCACTTTCAAGGAGTATCTCAAAAAATATCCCCGAAGTACTCATGCCGGTGAATTTAAGCGGAAAATCTCCGAGATTCGGATTTTGATGGAAGACAGGGACTATGAAAATTTGAAAAGCCTTGCTCAGGACAATTATAAGGCAAAGATTAAGGCCTACACCTCCTACCTTACTAATTATGCGAAAGGCAAACACAAAAGCGTGGTGGAGGGATTGCTTTTGGATATAAGCGAGGAGTACTTCAATTATTTGAAGGATGAGGTGATTGTCTGTGATAAGTTGGAAGACTGGGCTGAATGCATTCAACTGTGCAATCATTTCACAAAGAGTTTAAAGGACAATACACACTTGAATGATGTAAAAGCCATAAGGCTTGATCTCGAAAAAAAAGAGCAGGAATACAAGGACCTGACAAAATTGATGCGGAAGGCCAAACTCAAACGTAAAGATTACAGGGCCGCAAAACAGATATTCTTAACGTACCTGAAAACCAACCCCGATTCAACTGAATATATAAAAGGGAAAATAAAAAACGAACTGGCCAGGCTGGATGAAAAGAGGGAATGGGAAAACACCTTAGCTTACGGCAAAAACGAGCAGAATGATCTGGGTAATAGAATCAAAAGATTAAGACATTATATTGGAAAAGAATCCACGGGGCTGTATGTGGAAGATGCAAAAATGCTGTTAAAGCGGCTGCAAAAGGAAGAACAAGGTGTGAAACGAAGTCGCCGGCTTTCAGACATACAAATGAAAAAGGAGCTGGAACAGAGAAAATGGAATGAAATAAATGCTGTTATCAGAAACCGTGAAATCAATGTCTTTGCCAGGATACGCAGTCTGGAAAGTTACATCAGTCAGAATTCATCGGGAAAATATGCTGGCCAAGCTAAATCGAAATTGGAACAGTTGAAGGCGGAAGGCAAAGAATGGACGAGGATGGAGGGGATAAGAAAAAGGCTGAGTGTACAGTTAGCAAATTCGGGCGGCGTTTTTATCGATAATGGCGACGGCACTGTCAAGGACAAAAGAAACGGCCTGATATGGTGCATGCTGGACTCTATTGACACGCTTAACAAATGCATAAATTATGAATCTGCCCTTAAGTATGTAAAGACTCTAAAAACAGGAGGTCATGGAAAGTGGCGATTGCCAACCGCACGTGAACTGGCCCTGATATATAAAGGCGAGCCTTTTTTCCCTTCCGTCGCAGAAAGGCGTTACTGGACATCCGAAACCAGGGGCAAGGCTTCGTGGCAAACGGTTTCCATCGAAAACTCGAAAAAAGATCGTTCCTTTAGTATTGAATATATAAAAGTCAACAAGTGTCTCGCAGTGCGTGCGGTAAGACCTTAGAAACTAACAAGCATATCGTCATAGGCAACCGTGACCTTGTAGGGAAGTCCCCTGTCCAAAACGATCCTATCGACTACTTGTTGCCACTGTTCCTGGTTCAAGGGTATGGGGTAGGGATCTACCCCCGAGGGGGGTCGCAAGGGGTCTTTGGGTTCATCTTTTTTGAGGTTCCTGTTGGCCGGGTCGCCCGGGACCATGTCCGCATCCCCGATGTGGACCAGGAAAGTCCCTTTGCCGGGTTTTAGTAGTTCTATGAAATGGATGGCCCTTTGAAAACTCATGTGATGGGGCCGGTTATTCAGCGGCTCGTTGAGCCAGAAAGACTGAATGATCAGATAGTCGGGGCTGACCAGTTCCGAAAAGACCTCCGGCAGGTCCACGAAGTCGGAGGTGTAGACCAGGCTTTTCTCCCTGCCTTGCCGGTCTTTTGACCTGATGG